>JBGSXH010000458.1:0-14048 GCA_041751515.1 Cyclobacteriaceae bacterium
CGTTTTTAATTTTCGTGAAGCCCCTTAGTTACCTCAACAAGTACTTAATAAAATATAAGCATTACCTCATTTTCGGGTTAATCTTCATTATCGTATCCAATATCTTTGCCATCATTCCAGCCCAGGTTGTGCGCTACGCCTTCGACTTGATCAAAGAAAATATTGGACTCTACAGGCTGTATGAAGGCATGGAGATTCAGGACAGAATAGAGTCTTTATTTGCAGAAAGTATCTTCATTTATGGCGTCATAATCCTTGCTATGGCCTTGTTACGAGGTGTATTTTTGTTTCTGGTGCGGCAGACGATTATTGCCATGAGCAGGCATATTGAGTATGACTTAAAAAATGAGATATACGCTCACTATCAGACACTTCCATTAAGTTTTTACAGGAAAAGCAATACAGGAGATTTGATGGCAAGAATCTCTGAAGACGTCAGTCGGGTGCGAATGTACCTGGGTCCCGCGATTATGTACGGGCTTAACCTGGCCACTTTGTTTCCCATGGTCATTTACATCATGTACCAGGTAAATCCGACCCTTACTTTGTATGCTCTTATTCCGCTGCCGGTACTGTCAGTCTCCATCTATTATGTGAATAATATCATCAATAAAAAGTCTGAAATGATACAGCGAAGCCTTTCCGGGCTTTCTACTTTCGTGCAAGAGGCTTTTAGCGGAATTCGTGTATTAAAAGCCTTCGTTCGTGAGCAGGATTCAGTGGATAAATTTACAGTGGCCAGTGACGATTATAAAGATAAGTCAATCAGTCTGGCTTTTGTAAATGCGCTGTTTTACCCTTTGATCATGGCGCTGATAGGCATTAGCGTTATTATTACCGTATTTATTGGTGGGGTTGAGGTAATCAATGGTGCCATTACACCGGGTAATATCGCTGAGTTTATTTTGTATGTGAATATGCTTACCTGGCCGGTCACTTCACTCGGATGGATCACGAGCATTGTGCAGCGTGCAGCCGCCTCTCAGGAACGTATCAACGAATTTCTGTTGACAAAGAACCATATTACCTCTGAGAAAAATCTCGAAGAGGAAATTGCTGGCCATATTCGCTTCAGTGATGTCAATTTCATATATCCTGATAGTGGCATTCATGCTCTTAAAAATGTATCTTTTGAAGTGCTTCCCGGCGAATCGCTGGCCATCATAGGCACCACAGGTTCTGGTAAAAGCACCATCGCCAACGTGATCTGTAGAATGTATGACAGCAACTCGGGCACTGTTGAAGTCGACAATCGCAGTATCAAAGACTATAGCCTGGATTCCTTAAGATCGCAGATTGGTTTTGTACCGCAGGATGTATTTCTGTTCTCAGATACCATACATAATAACATCGCTTTTGGCAATACTTCCCTGACACGTGAGCAGGTACAGCAGGCAGCCCGAGACGCAGACCTTGATGAAAATATCACCAGATTTCCCATAGGCATTGATACCAAACTGGGCGAACGTGGGATTACGCTTTCGGGAGGCCAAAAGCAGCGGGTTTCAATTGCACGTGCCATTGCCCGAGCACCAAAAATTCTAATTCTCGACGACTGCCTTTCTGCTGTGGATACCAAAACGGAAAACTCCATTCTCAACAGCCTGAGCAGGATTATGAAAGACAGAACATCCATCATTATCTCTCACAGGGTATCTTCTGCCAAGTTGGCTGATAAAATTATTGTCCTAGACGATGGGCTGGTGGTCGAGAAAGGCACCCACGAAGCACTGATGGAAGCAGAAGGGGTATACCGCGAGCTACATGATAAACAGCTGCAGTCTGAAGAAATTACCGACTAAGAGCATCCTATTCGTTCGTAGTTTTGATAAGAAAACAATGCAACTAAATTAGGTTAAGCTGTGTCATAGCAATACGAATCTGAAACAATTTACATTGCTATGAAAATTGCTCTATGCTTCTTGATCATATCTCTGGCAGTCATTGGCTGCGAAAACGCTAAGAATGACTGCGAGCTTTCTCCATGCAACCCACAGCGAGAAACTGTCAAGGAAGTAGCCGACCAAACGGGCATAATGAGTTACGATCAGGCTGTAGAAAAGTGGACAATTATTGTTTCAATTCAAGGAACTTACGACTCCCAAGATATTGGAATTATATGCAATGAATTGCCTGAGAATCTAAAGTCAGAAGGGCTGTCAGTTGTTTTTGACGGTGTCTATAAAGCCAAATGCGGCGATAACAGGGCGGCGATTCCCGGTTCTGTTTATTATTATTTGCACCTTACTTATTTCCAGGGCGTCAATGATTGATTTACCCGGTATGAATAATTTACCCGGTTCAATACTAAAAGTGCTTATTCTACTGGCATATCGATCTCCAGATGTGTCTCGGAAATGTATTTTTCGATGGATATTGCCTGAAGTGTCAGTCCCTCTCGCTGGGCAAATTCAGTCATCTTTTCATGGATGGCATTGGGTGCAGGCATTACCGCAGCATGTGCATTAACAGTTGCCCGCACTGCCCTCTCCGCCTCAATGGTGCGCTTTTCCAGCTGCTCAGGGGCACTTTGCCCTTCGTTTAAAACTATGCCGATGAACAAATGGGTATTATCGCCTTTCACCTGCGGCTCCTTATAGTACACCATGGCTAACACTCCGATTTCAGGCTGCTCTTTTACCATATCACGAATTTCAGTAAAGTATTTTTCCAATGCCTCACTACGGTGTTTTCCGCGGTAATCGTAGCCTGCAAGTGTATACTCTACTGACGAAACAAGAGATAGTTTAGCCTTATTAAACCCTCCTAAAAAATGATAGACCGCAATAAGGATAACCAATACAGCCGCACCTGCAAACCAGAAATTCTTCCTGCGCATAATAATGTATTTTTTAACATAAAGACCTTTCTTGCTCATGTTAAAAAGGTCTTTTAAGTATAATGTCAATTAAAAATTATAGCGAACGCCTAAGCCTGAATGTAGCCTAAAAATAAAAGGATTGTCAAGCAATTCCATAAATAGGCTAATTTCTGCAAATGCAGCCAATGGCGTTTGCGGAATTAGGTATTCAGCACCTATGATAATTTCAGGTCCCAGGTCAAAATTAGTATAGTCATCATACTGAAACGCAGGAGAACCTGGTGTTACGCGCTGGTACTCTTCTGTAATGCCTGCAATCCTGAGCTGTGCTCCAAAGCCATAGTACCAATCGAGCCCGACAACCTCAGCTGGCAAAAATGGCTCATGAAATAAATATCGTCCTTGAAGGGCTAGTGCATAACGAATATTGTGACTGCTGTAACGATAGTTTTCATTGTTAAAATTACCACGATTGTTACGATAATAGCGGTTATACAGTCCTCCTACGGGCGTACCCAAATTAAACTCAAGTGCAGTACCGGGAGACAAGTATTGTTTATAAGTAACCCCCAAAGGATCGCCCAGCCGAATCCCAATGCCCTGCCCCTGCGGCTTGGTTTGAAAAGGCCGCTGTGCCTCAGCAGGTAGAACTAAAATCAATAACAATAAGCTTAAGATGAGATAAGCAGATTTCTTCATAAAAATAAGGTGTTTGTTTGTGGATGGATGTTTACGGTTGATGGTATTAAATAACTTCTTTATACTGCAGTTTATGGAGCTGAGCATAGTAACCATCTTTTTGCAATAGCTGTTCATGGTTACCCTGCTCTTTTATTTCCCCTTTGTCCAGCACCATAATGCGTGTGGCTTTTTGAATGGTAGATAAACGGTGTGCGATGACAATGGAAGTCCTGCCTTTCATCAGCTTTTCAATAGCCCCCTGAATGAGCTCTTCGGTTTCGGTATCTACCGAAGAAGTGGCCTCGTCAAGGACGATGATCCGCGGATTGTACACCATGGCCCTCACAAAAGAAATAAGCTGTCGCTGGCCTACGGAAAGACTGGCACCACGTTCCATGACATTATAATTGAGGCCTTCAGGCAGTCTTTCAATGAATTTTCTCGCACCAACCAGGTCGGCAGCTTCCCAGATTTTTTTATCTGAAATATCGGAATTTCCTAGGGTGATATTCTCGCGGATGGTATCGGAAAACAAAAACACATCTTGCATCACCACTCCTATATTTCTGCGCAAGGCAGCAAGGTCATACGCTTCAATATTTTTACCATCCAGGGTTATTTCGCCTTTACGAATGTCATAAAAACGACTCAACAGGTTAATAACAGAGCTTTTTCCAGCTCCTGTAGCCCCTACTAGCGCTACCGTCTCTCCGGCTTTCACGTCAAAAGAAATATTTTTCAACACGTAATCGTCATCTACATATGCAAACCAAACCTTCGAGAAGGAAACATCTCCGTTTAATGCTTTTGGTACATAATCACCTTTATTAGGCAGGAAGTCTTTGCTGTCCAGCAGTTTGATGATCCGGTCGGTGCTCACCACACCCAATTGCAACGTATTGAAACGGTCGGCAATCATACGGATAGGTCTAAAAAACATCTGGATGTACATGATGAATGCGATTATGATACCCAGTGTCAATTCATCATACAAAACACTTTTAGCGCCATACCAGACAACCAAACCAATGCCTGCCGCCTGAATTACCTCTGCAACAGGAAAGTAAATAGAGTAATATAAAACAGAACGAAGGTTGGCTTTTTTATGCTCCTGGTTAATGCTGCGGAATTTTTCGTATTCACGGTCCTCCGCATTGAAAATCTGCACCACACTCATGCCAGTGATATGCTCCTGCACAAAAGAATTCAGGTTGGAGACCGCCGTTCTCACCTTGTTAAAAGCAGACTTTATTTTTTCCTTAAAAACATAAGTGGAGATGAACAGAAAAGGCAAAGTGGCAAGCACTACAAGTGTTAACTTCCAATCTGTGTAAAACATGAATGCCAGAATAACGACAAGTTGCAACAAATCGCCTACCATGGCTGCCAGACCTTCGCTGAATACGTCCGAAAGCGTTTCAATATCGGACACATTTCTGGTCACCAGCCTGCCGATAGGGGTATTGTCAAAAAACTTCAGCTTCAGATCGAGCAGGTGTTTATAAAGTTTGATGCGAATGTCCCGGATGATACTCTGCCCCAGCCAACCTGATAAATAGGTATGCAAGTATTGCACCACCGCCTGGGCTATGAGCAAAACCACCAAAATGATGATGATATTGACCAAGCCAGGATAGTCGCCGGGAATAATATAGAGATCGACCGCCAGTTGTATCAGATAGGGCCTCGCGGGAGTCAGCAACGCCAGAGCAATGGTCAGAAAAATTAGAAAATAAAATTTACTTAAATAGGGTTTTGCAAACTCAAAAAGCCTTTGCAATACCTTTACATCCAGTATTTCCCCACTATGCGTTTCTTTTTCCAATGCTTTTTAGCGTTTTGCGAATATTGCTGCAGGATAGACCACACGGCTCAGGTACAAACCCGTTGGCGGTACAGCGCGGCCTGCCTGCCGACGATCTTTACTTAATAAAATTTGCTGAAATTCGGTTATGGTTGTCCTGCCAGCTCCCACATCAAGTAATGTGCCGACCACTGCTCTTACCATTCCTCGCAGAAACCTGTTGGCACTTACGTGAAAAATCAGGCTTTCGTTGCCTTCTTCCCATACTGCACGATTCAGCTCACAAAAATAGTTATTAACTTCCGTTTTAACTTTGGAAAATGCCTGAAAGTCATGATTTCCCAAAAGAAAAATGGCCGCTTCGTTCATCTTTTCGACATTGAGCGGATGAGTGTAGCAATAAGCGAAGCCATGCGCAAAAGGATTTTTACGAGTTTCTATGCGATAAATATAGCTTCTCATGCTTGCGTCAAATCGTGCATGTGCATCATCATTTACTTTCGTTATGGATTTTAAGGCAATTTCCTGAGGTAAAAATGCATTCATTCTGTGCAGAAATGCTGCCGTCTCCAACGGTGTGGCATGGTCAAAGTGAAAATATTGCTGGCTGGCATGCACGCCGGTATCCGTACGGCCACTTCCCACAATGGCAATGGGCACACGCAATAAAGTGCTCAGCTTCTCTTCCAAAACCTGTTGTACGCTTAATGCATTAGACTGCACCTGCCAACCATGAAAATGGGTGCCATTATACGCTACTTCAACAAAATAACGCACCATTTAGCATTTTTCAAAAATGACTGCGGCCCCCTGCCCTACACCTACGCACATGGTTGCGAGACCGTACCGGGTATTCCTACGCCTCATTTCGTGCAGTAATGTCGCGGAAATTCTGGCACCACTCGCCCCCAACGGGTGGCCGATGGCGATAGAACCACCGTTGACATTAACGATACTTTCGTTCAGCCCCAGTTCTTGTATACAAGCGATGGATTGCGCAGCAAATGCTTCATTCAGCTCTATAAGTCCTATATCCTTCAATTGAAGCCCGGCTCTTTTCAATGCCTTTTGCGTTGCAGGCACAGGGCCAATGCCCATTTCATCCGGATGCACCCCTGCAACGGCCGAAGCTACTATTCTTGCCATTGGCTTTAAATTATATTTTTTAAGCACTGCTTCGCTCACCACCAAAGAGGCCGCAGCACCATCATTCACGCCGGAAGCATTCCCTGCAGTGACGGTGCCATCCTTAGCAAAAGCTGGCTTCAAACTACCTAATTTCTCCACTGAGCTTAAACGAGGATGCTCATCAGCCTCAAATATAAAGTCCTCCTGCTTTTTGCGGGGAACAGCAACGCTAATGATTTCTTCTTTAAACCGGCCGGCCTCAAAGGCGCTCTGATATTTCTCCTGAGAATGATGAGCGAAAATATCCTGCTGTTCGCGGCTAATTTTCCATTTTTTAGCTACATTTTCTGCAGTTTCTCCCATGCTAAAAGGGTGATAGGCTGCTGCCAGCTTCGGGTTCACAAATCGCCAGCCAATGGTGGTGTCATATATTTGGGCATCCCTGCTGTAAGCTTGCTCTGCTTTGCCCATTACAAAAGGGGCACGGCTCATGCTTTCCACACCACCGGCGATAAAGGCCTCTCCCTCTCCTAATTTGGTAGCGCGGGCTGCATCCATAATCGCTTGCAAACCGCTGGCACAAAGCCGGTTAACGGTCACCCCTCCAACTTCAATGGGCAAGCCTGCCATAAGACCCGCCATGCGGGCAACGTTCCGATTGTCTTCTCCTGCTTGATTGGCAGCACCGAAAATAACTTCTTCCAAAGCCTCTGTTTCAAAATTGGGCACTATCTCCATCAAAGCCTTGATGGAGTGTGCTGCCAGATCATCGGGACGGACGCCTGCCAATGTGCCGCCAAATTTACCTACTGCCGTGCGGCGAATGTCTACTATGTATGCGTCTCTTATCATAATCTAATCAGTATTTTGAAAAATCATTTATTATTTACTCAACAGCAAGCCAAATCACCAACAGTGCAACAATAGTTTATTCAAATTGTGTAGCAGATTGCAATAACATCCGCTCAGTTTCTAACGCATTGACATCCAAAGCTAAGGTTTAGTGCGGCGATATGATAAAATCTCCGTTTTATTTGCCATCATTTTGTATTTACTTTGCACTGCAATTTAAACGAATAGAAAAATGATACAAAGATTACAAACCTTATTTCTGCTGGGTGTTGTCATTAGCATGCTATTGGTACTGGCTTTTCCTATTTGGGAAAAAATAAGTGTTGAAGAACAGCAAATGGTCTCGCTCACTGCATTTACGCTCCAGCATACTTCCATTGATACCACCAATGCAGAAACGCCGCCAGAGATTATTGATCAAACCCATACTATTATCATCGCCATTCTGGCAATGCTGGCCGCTGGGATTGCCGGCTTTTCGATATTTCAATACAACAATCGCCTGATGCAAATGAAACTGGGTGCGCTCAACTCCCTCATCATGGCCGGAACGCTGGGTGCTTCGATGTACTATATCATTAGTGTAGGCAATGAAATGCTGGAGGCAGGCTACGATGGCGATTACCGAATTGGCCTATTTTTCCCGGGTGCTGCCATCATTTTTAATGTCATGGCGAATAAATTCATTAGAAGAGATGAAAATCTTGTCAGGTCTGTTGACAGGATTCGGTAGCAAAAACATATTAATTTTTAATTGTAAGCCTCCTTTCGAGGCTTTTTTTATGCCTTCCTCCCTGAAATCCTGACAGGCTGACAGCTTTTTGGAGATGGAACAGCATTTGCCAAGGAATGGCAGATCAGACAATTCGTTTAAAGATTAAAAATATTATGGAAGAAAAAGGCACAATTTCGATTCATACCGAAAACATTTTTCCCATCATCAAAAAGTTTTTGTATTCAGACCACGAAATCTTTTTGAGGGAACTAGTATCCAATGCAGTTGATGCATCTCAAAAGCTAAAAAGACTTGCCTCTATCGGGGAGTTTGGTGGCGAATTGGGTGAGTTAAAAATTAAAGTTGCCCTGGATGAGGAAAGGAAAACCATTACCATCAGCGATCGCGGTATTGGTATGGATGCCGAAGAAATTAAGAAGTATATCAACCAGATTGCTTTTTCCGGCGCTACGGAATTTGTAGAGAAGTACAAAGATAAAGGTGACGAAAAGCAAATTATCGGCCATTTCGGTCTGGGTTTTTACTCCGCTTTTATGGTGGCAGATCAGGTGGAAATCATCACCAAGTCATTCCGCGAAGACACTACTGCAGCCCGTTGGGTTTGCGACGGTAGCACCTCCTTCGAAATCACAGCCGCTGACAAAGAAGAGCGTGGTACGGACATCATCCTGCACATCAATGAAGACAGCAAAGAGTTTTTAGAAAAATCCCGTCTACAGGGAATTCTGAATAAATACTGCAAATTCCTTCCTGTAGAGGTTGAATTTGCTGATGAAGTAATCAATAATCCAGCCCCTATCTGGACAAAATCTCCTACTGACCTGAAGGATGAAGATTATCTAAACTTCTACAAGGAATTGTATCCATTCGCAGAAGATCCGCTTTTCTGGATTCATCTGAATGTGGATTATCCGTTTAATCTTACCGGAATTCTTTATTTCCCTAAGGTGAAGAATGATTTTGAAATGCAGAAGAATAAAATTCAGCTGTATTCCCGACAAGTATTCATTACCGATGAGGTAAAAGACGTTGTACCGGAATTTTTAATGTTACTGCATGGTGTAATCGATTCTCCGGACATTCCGCTGAACGTTTCCAGAAGCTTCCTGCAGGCGGATAGTAACGTGAGAAAAATCAATGCGCACATTACCAAAAAAGTGGGCGATAAGCTTGCTGAGCTCTTCAAGAAAGACCGTACCGGCTACGAGGAAAAGTGGGAGCACATTGGTCTTTTCGTGAAGTACGGCATGATCAGCGAGGAGAAATTCTACGAAAAGGGAAAAGACTTCGTTCTGCTTAAAAACACTGAAGGCAAACACTTTACCTTCGATGAATACAAAGCGCATATTGAAGCGAACCAAAAAGATAAGGATGATAGCTTGGTGATGCTTTACGCAACTGATGCCGGCAAACAGGATGCTTATATTCAGGCAGCTAAAAAACGCCATTATGACGTATTGATGCTGGACGGCATGCTGGACAGCCACTTCATCAACCACCTGGAGCAAAAGCTGGAGAAAACCAGCCTGAAGCGTGTCGATGCTGACAATGCCAGCAAACTCATCGACAAAGACGAAAAGCAGGAAAGTGTTTTAAGCAAAGATGAGGAGGATAAGTTGAAGCAGGTTTTCGAAACTGCCATTAACAGCAAACAGCATACTGTTGAAGTAGCCTCCCTGGCCACTGATGACCTCCCGGTTTCTGTTACCGTACCTGAATTTATGCGCAGAATGAAGGACATGGCTGCCAATGGTGGCGGTGGCATGAGCATGATGGGCAACTTCCCTGACCAATACACGGTGACGGTAAACTCCAACCATGAAGTAGCAGCGAAAATTTTAAAGGCCGAAGATGAAAATGCACAAAATGCATTGGCGCAGCAGGTTTTTGACATTGCCCTACTTTCTCAGAATATGTTGTCAGGTTCAAAATTAACTGCCTTTATTGAACGCAGTGTGAACCTGCTTTCTAAGTAATCTCAAAATTCCATACTAAAGCCGGCAATATTTGCCGGCTTTTTTTGTTACTTACCATAGCATTTAAAGTCACACTATGCTTCATAAGTTTACACTCTTACTCTCCATCTCTTTTGCCATTTCTGCTGCGGCCTTTGCGCAGGAAGAACAGGAAGAGAAAGAACAGGTTCCGGCAGAAAGCCCCCAGAAATCTCCGGCGGAACAAGAGACAGCAGTCGAAGACAAACCGGACGACTTCACCCTCCGCAGTGAGGCGGACATGCCCCTTACCATAGATTTGGATAAGGAGGATGAAGAAGATGAAGACGATAACAAGAAAAAAAAGAAGAAGAAAAAGAAGAAAGTTTTTTACGGATTAAAGACCAAAAAGGGCTTCACCAAGACCGGCTTCGGCAGCGACGTGGTCATAGAAATCTACTATACCCTCAAAACACCAGAACCACACGACGCTTACGTAAGAGATATTTATTATTACAATTACGAAAGCAAAATCATCAAGAAATCCAATAACGTTTCAGAAGAAAAAGGTGCCCTACTCCATGGCCCCTATAAGAAAATGATTGGTGACAGAATTATTGAAGAAGGCATATTTTACAAAGGCACCAAACATGGCCGCTGGATGACTTACAATAAGAATGACATTTTGCAGCGAAAAGCAAAATACTATAAAGGCTGGCCCAAAGAGTCGAAAGTCGCTTATTATGACAGGGAAAAAACCAAGCTAAAAGAGGTGATACCTATCGAATATGGAGAGAAGGAGGGCAATTACTACTATTTTCACGAAAACGGACAGGTTGCGGTCAGCGGAGAGTACAAATATGGCCAAAAGGTAAATGCCTGGCTGGAGTTTTATGACCACCACAGAAGACGTAAAAAAGAGGTGCTGTATCGGAAAGATCCTTTCAATGACAATTATGTACCTGCAATTGCAAAGGAATGGGACGAAGACGGTCGCCTCATTTATGAAAAAGCGGATGCTGGTAATAGCCGTATTAGCTTGAACCGCTGATAGACATAACAGTATCACAGTTAAGTGTAGTAGCGGTTCCAAAGTTGCAAGCAACTCACTTTCTGTCAGCACTTAAGAAAGCAAACAACTATTCGTTACCCGAACAAACGGATTGATACCACACACTGTTGGAAGCCATCTATTAGATTAGTTAAAATGATTGGTTTTCTTCAATTTTCCTTTCTTATAATATTCTATTTTTTGCAGCATTCCTGAATTTCGATAATAGATCACAGGTCCATGCAAAGCATACAAATCACTTGCAAAATACCACCAGCTGAAGGTAGTTTTGACCATTCCGCTCTCGTATGTATCATAAATCAAGTGAAAATCACCGAGCTTAGTAGTTTCAATTATTTTTTCAAGACGTAATTGAATAGAATCCATTTCTATGTCGTACATTCTCTTATCTAATAAGAACAATGGCTTCAACTCACGGTGGTTGAGAACTGAAAACTGCCAAAATTTATTTGATTCAAAGATCGTTAAGGTATCATTGGATTCTCTCCATGTCCCACTTCTATTTATATTGTTAGTTAGCTCTTCATAGTCGCAAAGACTACAGTGAAGTTGGCTTATATTCATAGTGTAGTTTCCGTCCTTTTCAATTTTGAGAGTTACATCGGCTCCAGCAGCTCCCCCTTCGTAAATTCTAAATTTGCTATCTCCTAGAAACTGAGCAGTAGCAATTTGGACAGTCAAAAAAAACGTAAGTAAAAAAATGGAAATTTTCATTGCACATTTCAATTTGTGGACTTTAACAGAAAGATTTGCAATTGCAATGTTCTGCTAAAGCCATAGTAGCCTGGAATTTCTAGTTAAAATACTTTAACACATAAGGATCATTGCTGATGATCTTCAATGATTTCGTCTTAGACTGTGCAACAATAAGTCTATCGAAGGGGTCTTGATGATAGAAAGGAAGCCCTAACAAAGTATCTAAATCTTCAAAATCGAAATTTAATACTATAAATTTTTTTTCGACCAGGAAATCATGCAGCTCGATGATATTAGTCTTCAATTTTAGCTTTCCGATAGCCACTTTAATAGCTATTTCCCATAAGCTGGCATTACTAACGAATATAAAATTTACTTTGTCTTCAACTATGTGCTTAACTTCATTTCCAATTCTTTGATCACCAATCAAATACCAAAGTAGGATATGGGTATCTATTAAATATTTCACTTTTCATAGTCTTTAAAATGCTCAATAGGATCATTAAAGTCGTCTGAGACAAAATCAATCATATCTTTTCCGCTTCCAAAAACTTCAATCCTGTCATCCACTTGTTTCCTAGCTAATTGGGCTTTCAATTGAGAAATTGAATTAATAGTTTTCTGGTCTTGAAGCCTTGCAATCCAGTCGATCAGTTCAATTTTCTTTGCATCAATGTTCATACTTTTAGATTTTTAGTATTTTCTCTTTAGCGTTACTACCAATAACAATTATTTATGATAGGATTGTTCTTCATACCGCTCTATCAAGCGTATCTGAGCTTAATTATGCTCAAAAACAGTCGGTAACCAACTATCTTTCCGGTCAGCGCCGAATATTTATACTTTTCATTAATCCTAATGACGCTATTATTTAAATGAATAATATAATTAATAAAAATTAAATATCATCCCTATCACCCGAGCAAGTTTTATCAAAAACCATTAATCAACAAACACTTGTCTTTCAGGAATTCGTAACACATCCCAAAATCAACGACATCATCACAATCAAAAAACCGAAGGTTCAAATCAACGGTCAGTGGAACGCATCTTCAAAATGATTGATTTGATTATGTTTCCCTTCGACCGCAATAATATCAAAGCGTATCTGATGCTGCCAATTGTGTTCATAAATGAAGTTTTCGGCGGTGGTTACAATTAAAGCAGCCTTCTTTTCACTCACAAAACTTTCTGGAAAACCAAAACGATTACCACTGCGGGCCTTTACTTCTATAAATACAAGCAGTTTATCTTTTCTAGCGATGATATCTATCTCCCCTCTTTTGTGCCGGTAATTACGAGCAACAATTTCAAATTCCTTTTTCTGCAAGTACATAGCAGCCAGTGCCTCCCCAGTTTTCCCCTTTTCCGCCTTCACGTTAACTGTCGGTCCGGAACCTTCACTACTATTTGCCAGATGTTGTATTTTTTTATCCATAAGTGGGCATTCTCATATAGCAATGTCTATAAAGTGGATTTTAACCATAATATAGCTTAATTTGTGGATAATTGCTTCGGCATATTTTAATCTAGCAATCAGCCTTAAAAACAATTTTTTATGCTTCAAAATATCAATCCAACCAAAACCAAAGCCTGGCAGGCATTACAGCAGCATTATAACGCTACAAAGTCCGTTCACATGCGTGCACTCTTTGAACAGGATCCTCAGCGATTTCAGAAGTTTTCACTCACTTTTGAAGATATCCTTTTCGACTTCTCAAAAAACAGGATTACGCAGGAAACCATGGACCTGCTTTTCCAACTTGCAGAAGAGTGCCAGTTGGATGATGCCATACGGCAAATGTTTAAAGGAGAAGCCATCAATGCCACTGAAAACAGGGCCGTATTACATACTGCACTCCGCAACCGCAGTAACCAGCCGGTCATGGTGGATGGCAAAGATGTAATGCCGGAAATCAATGATGTTTTGGAGCAGGTAAAGATATTCTCCAACAAATTAAAAGACCGGGAATGGAAAGGTTATACAGGAAAACCAATTACTGATATCGTCAATATCGGCATCGGCGGCTCAGATCTGGGGCCGGTGATGGTCACGGAAGCGCTGAAACCCTACAAAGTACCGCACCTCGATGTGCATTTCGTGTCGAATGTGGATGGCACGCACATTAGCGAAACCATCAGAGACCTGGATCCTGAGACTACGCTCTTTATGATCGCCAGCAAGACATTTACTACGCAGGAAACCATGACCAATGCCCATACGGCAAGAACTTGGTTTTTAGATGCGGCCAAAGCTGAGGAGCATATCGCCAAACATTTTGTAGCCATTTCCACGAATGAAAAATCGGTGAAGGAATTTGGTA
>JBGSXH010000459.1:0-1596 GCA_041751515.1 Cyclobacteriaceae bacterium
TGACAGGTATAACACAAAATCTACCATAATATCAACTCAAATCCCTGTATCTGCATGGTACGAGATCATAGGTGGGGACGGTACTCAGGCTGATGCCTTACTCGACAGGATCGTAAACTCCTCACATCGAATCGATCTTAATGGGGAGTCATTAAGAAAAGGTGCATTAAAAAATATATAAAACTAAATTATTTTTTAAAATTGTAAGATCTTTCAATGTGGCGCAATTCGACCGAAACAGGTGGCGTCATCACTCCGAAATATCCATGAACAAATTGATGGCGCTTCTTACGCCACGTGCTTAAAGGATAGAATCACAGACAAACTAGGTTTAAAAAATACATTTTTGGGGCAGGGAAAACCTGATATCGAGAACAATGAAAGTTTATCTTTTAAATTCATTAATGATAATGATTGGCATCATGAACCTGAAGTCGATTTGACCAGACCAGCGGGGGCGGGAGGGATCGTATCAACCCCTATTGAATTAGGAAAATTTATAGATGCTTTATTTGGGTTACAACTTATTAGCAGCAGTAGTTTATCGCAAATGCTACCAAACGATGGTGATAATTATGGGAAGGGCATGCATATAATACATTTTGAACTAACCAAGGGTTTAGGGCACGGTGGTGCTATAGATGCTTCGCGTTCACTTCTAGCATATTTTCCTGAAGATAGTCTAACTGTTGCATATTGCACTAATGGGGAGCTATACCAGATGGAGGTATTAATTAATCTGGTGCTAAAAGTGTATCATGATCAGCATTACAAACTACCTACTCGAAAAAGAGCCATAAACTTAAACGAAAGCATTTTAAAGCAATATGTAGGTATTTATGAGATAAGGCCAGGTTTTCATATTCAAATTGACCTGGAAAAAGGTCGATTAATTGCAACTGTAAATGGACAATCTTCAGAGCTTTTTGCTAAAGCCGAAAATTTGTTTTTTGCAAAAACAGATGATGTGGAACTCGAATTTGTCATAGACGAAAAAGGCCTCGTAGATAGCTTATTTTTGCTGGATGATACCTCAAGAACTCGCGCAAAGCGAGTTTACTGAATATCAAGTTTTAAAATTGCATTGTTGGTGTACAATTACTTATACAACATGTCGAATCTGAGAGTGCCTCCCTCCTTGCCATTGGGTCAATGAAAATGATTCCAATTCTGCAGTCCGGCTCAATATCACCTACCCATTTGTACAAATTTAGGGACTATCGTTATAGCCGGACTTATCTTGGCCTTATTTTTACAAGCTGTAGTTGCATAGTGATTTAACATATTGTCAGCTATAATTTTTCTCTCCCTTCAAAATAATTTTGAGCATAGATCGTCCTACTATGCGAGCCAATATTGTAATTTATACTTTCAGCCAGCTCTAACAAATGAGTAGGATTTATATCATACAAATCGCCTAGATGGGCTGCTTGCAGTAAGGATAATTTTTTTTCTCCAGCTTCAATTTGCAGATATTCCTCGGGGGTGGTATCGATTTTAGCAGCGACTATATCAATATCGTATTTATTCTCTTTTCTTAGTTTTTCCAGTAGGGTGTTCTTCATTTTATTCAGATTTAAGCTTCCTGCTTAGGCC
>JBGSXH010000460.1:0-16426 GCA_041751515.1 Cyclobacteriaceae bacterium
TTTTTTAAAATGTAAAATATACCTTTATTTTTTTCGGAATCGTTTGCGATTTAGTTTGATATTGTGGTCAATCACCTTCAGTTATATTAAATTTTGTTGTTGAGTGAATGACAGGCTACCGCATATTTTATCGATTGATGAGGTACAGTTGATAAGAATAGGCTCATTTAGATTTTCCTCTAATTAAAAGCACTTTATTCCCTTGAATGAATGCAGTAGTATGTTGTAAAATAATTACTTTGCTGTTTCAACTGATATTTGGAAATGAATACACAAACCGCGATTGGGGTTGACATTGGAGGCTCTCATATTACTGCCGCACTGATAGCTTTGAATGATTTTTCAGTGGCACCTGATTCTTTGTGCAGGCAAGCCGTTGATGCCAGGGGCAGCGCTTCTGACATTATCGCTTCCTGGGCTGGTGTCATCAAAACCGTACTGACTAAAAAGGAAGATGGTTTTACCGGAAAAATAGGTATAGCGATGCCTGGTCCTTTTGACTATGAACAGGGAATTTCATTCATACGCAATCTTGATAAGTATGAGGCATTGTATGGTTTGCCAGTGAAGTTGCTCTTAGCAGAGTCATTACAAATGGATGCGGGAAAAATCTCTTTTATGAATGATGCTGGCTGTTTTTTGCAGGGGGAAGCTGCTGGGGGTGCTGCGAAAGGTTATGCTCGTGCCATTGGACTTACGCTTGGTACCGGAGTTGGTACTGCCCGGTATGCGCAAGGTAAAGCGGAGGATGCAGCGCTTTGGCAATCTGCTTTTAAGGACAGTATTGCTGAAGAATATTTTGCCACACGCTGGTTTTTGAAAAGGTATAAAGCGGCTACGCGTCAAAATGTTGAAGGTGTCAAAACACTGGCAACCCTATGCCGGAAGGGCGATGCGGAAGCCTGTGCGGTCTTTGAGGAGTTTGCAATCAATTTTGCCAATTTTCTTCAAGTATTTATCGAGGCAGACAAGCCGGAGGTGGTCGTAATTGGAGGGAATGTGGCCAGAGCATCCGATCTTTTCTTTCCAAAGACAAGTGCACTGCTCGCTGAAAAGGGCATCCATACTCCCCTGAAGAATGCCATTTTAGGAGAATCCGCTGCGCTCATTGGTGCTGCGAGTTTTTGCAAATGAGGAATGAACATGTTACTCAATTGTCAATATTATAACCAGTCATCACCAAAAGCCAAATAGTATTTTATGGCACCTGCTGTTTAAAATCTTTCGGATGGCAACCGAAGGTTTCATTGAAGGACTTATAAAAATGGGATCTGCTGTTAAAGCCTGTCTCAAAGATGACCGAGGAAACGCTCATCTCCGTATTTTTCAATAGCTCTGCAGCTTTATTGAGCCTGTATTGCCTGATCAGTGCATGCGGAGTGATCCCGGTAACCGCTTTCACTTTCTTATAAAGGGAGGCTTTGCTCATGCCTACCTCATGGGCAATAAATTCTGCATTCAGGTCCATATTGCTAAGTTCTGTCTGGATACAGGCAGTTATTTTAGAGAAAAAAGCATCGTCTTTTTCGCCAATACCAGTAGCAATTTGGTCCAGCTCTACATGTACTAAGTTCGCCAATCGTTTTTTTATCAGCTCTCTGCTTTCAATGAGTTTCTCAATACGCACCAGCAAATGCTCCGGGTGAAAAGGTTTGGGAATATAGGAATCTGCCCCAACCTGCAGTCCTTCTATGCGGTGCTCAATTTCGGCTTTTGCAGTAAGCAAGATTACCGGAATGTGGCTGGTAAGTATATTGTCTTTAATGCTTTCGCAAAGGGCCAGGCCATCGGTATCGGGCATCATAATATCGCTGATGACAAGATCGATATGCCTTTGTTCCAGCAATTGCAAGGCAGCAGCACCATTGCTGGCAGTATAGTAGTTGTATTTCTCGCTAAGTAGCTCTGCTAGTAGCTTTAAAATCTCCTGGTTATCATCCACGAGTAAAAGCGTAGCCGCCCTTGCATCTTTGTTGTGCTCAATGCTGGTAGGCGTTTGTATGCCAAGGCTGGTTTCAAATTCCAGTGCCACTTTATTATCAATATTGAGGGAGTTGTCAAAAACAATGTCCTGCTTTGTCTCGGCATAGGCATTTTCAGTCACCGGCAGGATGACGGTAAAAGTGCTTCCAGCACCTTGCTTGCTTTCCACAGAGATATTGCCATTCAACAGGGTAACAAGACTTTTAGTAAGCGAAAGTCCAAGGCCTGCACTTTTGGAAAAACTGTATTTATCCTGTGTTTGATGGGGGTTGTGGTAAAATGACTTGAAAATCTCATCTTTTATATCTGAAGCAATACCTTCGCCCGTATCTGTAATATCGATGCGGAGGTCCTCACCTTCAAGGCTGAGTATCACCTGCACCTGCCCGCCCGGGTGGTTGTATTTAATTGCATTGGAGATAAGGTTAATCAGTATTTTCTCCAGCTTCTTTACATCCGTCCAGCCGGTGATGGATTGTTTTGCCACTAGCTCCAACCTGATTTCCCGTTCGAAAGCAAATTGTTCAAATGCCTGCAAAAGCTCTCGGCTTAGCTTTACAAGGTCTGTATGGGAGATATCCAGTTTTTCTTTATTGCTCTCGATCTTTCTAAACTGAATGAGCTCCTGTATAAGCTTTTGCATGCGCACTGCATTGTTAAAAATGCTTCTTAATTGCTGATTGTCTTCAACTGCCTTGTTTTTGTGCATCAATGCTGCCACCGGTCCCAGAATAAGTGTTAATGGTGTTCTGAACTCATGGGCCAGATTGGTAAAAAACTTCAGCTTATAATCATTTAATTCTTTTAACTTCTGAATTTTAAACTTGTCGATGATCAACTCTTTCTTAATTTTTGTCCGCCAGCGGATGTACAGAACAATACCCACCTGTATCATTAAGATTAATAAGACATACAATACATAAGCCCATGGACTTTTCCAGAAAGGCGGCGTCACGGTGATGTCGATGATTCTGGGGTTCGGGTTCCAGATACCATTATCATTTGTATAATTGATATGAAGTCTGTAGTCTCCCGGAGGAATGTTCGTGAGATTGGCAGTGGCTTGTTGTCCGATTACATTCCAGTCCTGGTCGAAATTTTCCAGGAAATAGGCGAAATCACTCTTTTGTTTATTCCAGTGATTGAGCGTCGTAAAATTAAAGCTGATAAAATTCTGGTCATAAGCCAGTTTGATCTTATCGGTTTTGTTGATGTGCTGGCTGAGGATGTTGCTGTCATCTCCGGGCGTTATTAGCACATTTCTTACCTGAAACTGCGTAATGGTGATAGGCGGAAAATAGTTGCCGGTATCCAGAAGTGATGGATAAACGATATCCAGCCCATGGATGCCACCGAAATACAATGTATTGGTTTGTGCAGAGCGAAAGGCGGCACCATCGGTAAACTCATTATTTCGCAAACCGTCTTTGGTGTCAAAGTTTTTAAAATCGTTTCTATCCCGATCCAGCATTGATAAACCATTATTGGTAGAGATCCAGATATTTTGCGTTTCATCTTCTAAAATACCGTGAATAGTATTGTTGTATAAGTCGTTATTATAGCCATAATGGTTTGTTTTAAAAGGCTTTATGCCAAGCGTCATATGGCTTAGGCCACCACTGGTGCCAATCCACAGCTCATCATGGCTGTCAATAAGCAGGCTTAGTACATCATCATTGATCAAGCGATTATTGTGGACGGGGTTGCTGGTATGGATATGCGCTTCTACTTGTCTGTTGAGCGCATTGAAGCGATACAAGCCGGCGCCCCGCGTTCCAAACCATAATATATTGGGTTGTTCTTCCACAATAGCATAGACCACATTGCTTTTAATGCTTTCCATGTCCTGTCCATTGTCATAACTGACCTGATAATGATCTTTGACCCTGTATTGGCCCTTTGCTGTTTTTGCGATGTCAAGATAAATGACACCATGACCGCTGGTGCCTAGCCAGAGCTTATTGAAGGCGTCTACACAAATGGTGTAAACAGAACTGAAATGGAGCTGGGGTGCATCTTCAAAATCATCTGGAAAATGATATATTTTACCTGTTTCCGTTTCAATCATATCCAGCCCCGGTCCATCAGTGCCCACCCAGGTATTGCCGTGATGGTCCTGATTCACTGCGAGAATGGCATTGTGGCTTAATCCGTTGGCGGTATTTAAAACCTGCGTAGCCTGAAGACCTGCATGGTCGACGACATTCAGTCCACCACCACGTGTGCCAACATACAGGTCACCGGAAGGACTTTCGTAGACAGACCTGATAATGTTATGGGACAACTGCGTCGATCCATCGCCAGCTTCCAGGGCGTAGAATGGTTTTTTCCGGGTCAAAAACTTATAGGCGCCATCGCCATCAGTTCCTATCCATAGCAGGTTTTGCCTGCCTTCTGTGATGGATAAAATTTTTACCCTTTGCTTTGAAAACTGTGGCATATAGGCATCCATCAACTCGACACTGAGTCGACCTTTAATGAGTTTTATTTTGTAAATATTACCGTTTTCATTGCCAACCCATGCAGCATTCTTATTCAGGCTTTCTGAGATACTTGTGATCGGAAATAAACCCATTTGCGTTGTCTGAGGATTAGCCTCAGGGTTTTGTGGGGAATAAAAATTGATTTGACCATTTCCTGTTGATAAAGCTAAATAAAATTGATTCTCCAAAACCAGGAATTGATGGTATTTTAACGAGGTATTTTGTAAGGCGGCAGACTTGTAAACAAATGTGTCATCTTTAACAGCCGCCAGTTTTCCGTCATTCCCTAATAAGTACAAGGTTTGCTCATGATAGGCGATATCTACAACTGTCTTGAGCCATTCCTGATGTTCTTTAAATGCAGCAGGCTCAAAACTATCAGTTTTAGCATCATAGTAAGTTATTCCTTTTCCGAAAATACTGGCCCAAATGGTGCCATTGGGTCCCAGGCAAGCTTTGAGATTGTATTCCTTATAAGGTAGAGCGTGCTGTTCTTCGAGATAGTTATTGAAGGTATCGGTATCGCTTTCATATCTGCTGATGCCCTTATGCGTCACGATCCATAAATCTCCGGCTTGATCTTCTAAAAAGTTACGGATGATATTATTGCCGATTGCACCTTCCTGAAAAGGATTAGGTTTGTAGGTGGTGATAATGCTGCCATCGTACCGGTTAATGCCATCCCAGCTGCCCATCCAGATAAAACCTGCCCGGTCCATATACACCGACGTAATTGCGCTGTTGCTCAAGCCCGCATTTTTGTTCACATGCTGGTAAGGCCAGGGTGAAGCTGAAGGGCTATCCTGTATTTGCGACAGCGAAAAAACTGACAAAATGAGCATTAGCGTATTCATAAAAAAAAATTTTGCCCCGATATTTCTCTATACATCCATGCTCCTGCAAAGGTTTGTCCTTCAGAGTATAAGAATGTCTTTTCCGCTGTAAAAACCAATGTTTTGCACTATAAAGGACATCTTTTAGACTGCAGTGGACATCCGGAATTATTTAATTTTTCTTCTTTGTAAGAAGCATATAATATTGGCTCAAATCAATTCCTATTATACAATTATTTTATTTATATGGATATAGCAAAAAGATATTTGGATAACCCACTGCTTATACCAAAGGATATTCAGCCTAGTATACAGGGCATGGAGATTACTTGCTTGCTTAATCCAGGCGTGTTTAAGTATGAGGGTAAAATCTGGCTATTGTTACGCGTCGCCGAGCGGCCTGTACAGGTAGCTGGAGAAGTGAGCTTTCCTTTGTACAACGCTCATGGTAAAATTGTGATCATGCGATATAAAACTACAGATCCTGATCTTGATGATACTGATCCGCGTGTGATCAAATACAAGGGTACCGCATATCTTACTACGCTTTCCCATTTTCGACTGGTTTGCAGTGAAGACGGCCATAGTTTTTACGAGCCGGAAGGGTACCCTCCATTATTTGGTGAAGGCGCATTGGAAACTTATGGGATAGAAGATTGCCGCGTGGTACAGCTTGGGAATACCTATCACCTGACGTATACCCAGGTTTCGGCTGTAGGTGTGGGTGTTGGCCTGATGACCACCATTAACTGGAAAGATTTTGACAGACATGGAATGATATTCCCTCCTCACAATAAGGATTGCGCGATATTCGAGGAAAAAATCAAAGGGAAATACTATGCACTGCACCGCCCCAGTAGTCCCGAATTGGGAGGCAACTATATATGGCTGGCCTCCTCTTCTGATCTTTTACACTGGGGAGACCACCATTGTATTGCCACCACTTGCAATCGTTTGTGGGACAGTGCCAGGGTGGGTGCTGGTGCCGCACCAATAAAAACTGCAGAAGGCTGGCTGGAAATATACCATGGTGCAGATGAAAATCACCGCTATTGCCTGGGCGCTCTTTTACTGGACATTGATGATCCTTCCAAAGTCATCGCACGAAGTAATACACCGGTAATGGAACCGATTGAGGATTACGAAAAGACGGGCTTCTTCGGCAATGTTGTTTTTACCAACGGTCATATTGTGGAGGGTGACTTGCTCCATCTATATTATGGAGCAAGCGATGAAGTGATCTGCGCTGCGACGCTTTCCATTTCTGAAGTGCTTGCTTCACTTAAAAATCAAACAAACTCGGATCAAAATCACTGAATAGCATGAGAGCACTCAGCACCATACTCAATAAGCCCAAACAGGAATACCAGTTTTTCCTGAAGATGCCAAAGGACATGCGGGTGCTATTGGGTACCAATATGATCTATGCTTTTGTTTTGCCTGTCATAGAAATATTCGTGGGCGCCTACATCATGCGGAGTTCAAATGATCCTAAAATCGTTGCCATTTATCAGCTTACCGTCTATACAGGTATTCCATTAACCTTTCTGCTCAACGGGTATCTATTACGTTTTATCAATATCCGAAAGTTATATAGTCTGGGAATGTTGCTTAGCGGGCTTTCCATGATGGTGATGATGACGTTGGAAGGATTATCAGCTATAGGTGTAGGTGTTGCCGGTATATTGATGGGTTGTTCCTTCGGATTCTTTTGGGCCAATCGGGACTTTTTAGCACTGGACACCACCAATGATAATAACAGGAATTACTACTACGGACTGGAAACCTTCTTTTATACGATTACAGCGATAGTTGTTCCCTTCTTTGTCGGTGCATTTATCGCCGGAGCAGATAAAAACGGATGGTTCGGAGGCAATATCAATATTGGTTATCAGGTCGTGACTGCCATTGTGTTCGGGCTTACGATAGTGTCCAGCCTGGTCATTCACAAAGAGAAGTTCCGGAATCCCAAACAGAAGAAATTTCTTTATCTCAAATTTCATAAGCTATGGAATAAAATGCTGGTGCTTGCCGGTCTAAAAGGCCTTGTGCAGGGGTATCTGGTGACGGCGCCAGCCATTCTGATCATGCGCATTGTCGGTGATGAAGGTTCTTTGGGGCTCATTCAAAGCGTTAGTGGTTTGCTGGCAGCGGTGATGTTGTATGTGCTTGGCAGAATGGCAAAGCCTCGGCACCGCATTTATATCTTCACGGCAGGCCTGATCATATTTCTTCTCGGTACGCTGGCCAATGGCATTTTGTATTCGGCGGTAGGCGTCATGACTTTTGTGCTATGCAAAGTGCTCTTTCAGCCCTTGCATGATATCGCTTATTTCCCGATACAAATGCGGGTAATTGACGTGGTTTCTAAAATCGAAAAGCGCAATGAATATGCTTATATCTTCAATCATGAATTCGGCCTTTACATCGGTCGGTTCATGGGTTTGATGCTCTTTATCTTGCTTGCTGCCTATGTTTCCGAGGTATTCGCGCTAAAATACTCGCTGATTGTCGTGGCCGTCATACAAATGGCCTCTATTCCCATTGCGCGTCATATTATTGGCAGCACCAATCGACTGGACCCGGATATTCCGCGACAAGTGCAGGAAGAACCCATACTGGTACCCAGTAATGAAAAACTTAAAGTAGACTAATAGCCCTTAAACGTTATGAAATACACCTATACCATCTTTTTTGCCATCATGCTGATTATTGCTGCCTGTCAACCGCAGCACAATACCGTTAGTCAGAGCGATATTGAAAGGGTCAATGCAATGCCTGCGATGCCTGAGCCTTATAAGATGCTCGACTGGCATGAAAAGGCGCATAACTTTGATCAGTATATTTTCAACCTGGAGCAGGATGGGGAGCATTTGCCTTTTGTCTGGATGGATAGCAGCGAGCGCAATCTGCCCCAAACCACTTTTGGCATGTTCACCGTCATCAGCGATGTCCGGCAAGGACCCGATGCCAATGCGGAATTCCATGAGGCACTGACTGCCATGGGTGCAGTGCTGGGCGCTGGCCTGGTGGGCATTGATAAAACTGACCAGGATGGGATGAATTACGCCAAAATGCTGCAAAATTATTTTAATGCGGACAACGGCTGGAATATCATGATGAACAATACTAACCCTGAAGTAGCCATGCTGGGTGGAGGCTACGGTCGTGACTGGTGGTATGATGTTTTTCCAAATGTCCTTTATTATGCGGTTTGTGATGTCTTTCCTGATGTGCCGCAAGCGGATAGCCTGCAGCGCATCATCGCCGAACAATTCTATAAGGCCGATGCTGTCCTGGATGGGAATTACGACTACTCCTATTTTGATTATAGCAGCATGGAAGGCAAGCGCAACCATATCCCTTACCAGCAGGATGCAGCTGCCGGACATGCCTATGTTTTGCTTTGTGCCTACGAGAAATTTGGCGATGAACGGTACCTGGAGGCTGCAAAATCAGCGACTGAAGCCCTATTATCACAAGAGGAAAGCAGATTTTATGAGATATTGATGCCTTTTGGTGCCTACACTGCCGCCCGACTCAATGCCGAGCATGGCACAGATTACGATGTAAAGCAGCTCATCGACTGGACCTTTGAGGGCACTACTGCAGAACAAGGCCGTACCGGCTGGGGGGTTATTGCCGAAAGATGGGGTGATTATGATGTGTATGGCTTGCAGGGGAGTACCATCGCATCAGAAGGATACGCATTTCTAATGAATACCATTGACTTGTCCTGGCCTTTAGTGCCATTGGTCAAGTATGATAGCCGCTATGCACTAGCAATGGGAAAATGGATGCTGAATGCCAGCAACGCTTCTCGACTCTATTATCCTTATGAAATTGATGACAGGCACCAATGGCTGCCGGAGCAAAAGGAAATCACCAAGAACGTCATCGCATATGAGGGGCTGAGACAGAAAGATGTGTATGATAAAGAACAGCTGAGAGATGTAACCCCTGTCGCCCTGGGAGATGGCCCCAACTGGTTAGACGGACAGCCTGAGGTGTCCATGTTCAGTCTCTATAGCTCGGCGCAGGTGGGTGTTTTTGGTGCCATCATCCGCAAAACTGATGTGGAAGGCATTCTCCAGCTGGACTGCAATGCCACTGATTTTTATCAGCAACACGAATTCCCGGTATACCTTTATTACAATCCGCATGAAACAGCGCAACAGGTATGTTTTCAGTCGGAAGCTGCTGACAATGTAGACCTTTATGATATGATCACCCATGAATTTATCGCCAGGGATATAGCCGAAAACGGTTGCTTTGAAATTCCTGCTTCCGAAGTAGTATTGCTTAGTGTGCTGCCTTCAGGTACTGAAGTAGAGGAAGTAAATGGCCGGTACATGGCAGGAGAAGCAATTGTCGCATACCAATGATAGGAGGAAACGATATGAGAAAATTTACGATACTATGCCTGTTAACAGCTGTATGCTGGCTGCCTGCCATTGATGCAGTGGGGCAAATGATACTGGAAGGTACTGTGATGGATGCTTCTACGAATAGTGAATTTGTGGGTGCCAATGTGTATATAAAGAATACTACCACAGGCACCATTACGGATGCTAATGGCAGCTTCCGGCTTTCCGTTCCTAAAATGTATTCTGATTCTGTACTGGTGGTTTCATTTATCGGCTATAGTTCGCAGGAGATGCTTATCGGCAATCAAAGGCAATTTAGCATCACCCTGGAAACGGATGATGAAATGCTGAGTGAAGTGGTGGTATTAGGCTACACTTCCCAGGATAGGGAAAAAGTAACGGGCGCGATCAGTTCTGTAGGAGCTAAGGAGTTGACACGTGTGCCGGTGGCTTCTGCACAGCAGGCCCTGCAGGGTCGTGCGCCGGGGGTTTCCGTCACGCAGAATACCGGCGCACCTGGAGAGGGTGTCTCGGTGAGGATCCGAGGCGTAGGCTCTATCAACAGCAGCAATGAACCGCTGTATGTAATCGACGGTATTCCCACCACCGATGCCCTGAATTCCATCGCACCGCAGGACATTGAAAGTATGACCATCTTGAAAGATGCCAGTGCAGCAGCTATTTATGGCTCCAGGGCCAGTAATGGCGTCGTAGTCGTCACTACCAAGAAAGGCACCGGTGGTGCTCCCAGAATTCAGGTGAATAGTCAGATTGGTGTGCAATATCCCAGCAGGCTGATTGAGATGGCCAATACCAGTCAATATGTAGAAATTTACAATGAGGCTGCATTGGGTGACAATGCCACCAAGGCCAATCCATTATTTCATCGGCCGATTATTTCAGAAGAGCTGGCTGCTACCTTGCCAGATGTAGACCATGTGGCCGGCATCTTCAGAGAAGGCAGTGAAGCACTTTTGCAATCGCACAGTGTCACTATCACAGGAGGAGAGGGCAAGACGCAATACTTGTTGTCAGGAAGTTACTTCGATGAAAAAGGCACCATCGTTGGCAGTGGTTTTGACCGGATCACAGGTCGCGCCAATATTAGCACCCAGATAAAGCCCTGGTTAAAAGCCGGGGTCAACGTAAACATCGCCCGTTCCAATACCGACTTTATTGCCAGTTCCGGCGACGGTGCCGGCGGCAATGGGGGCAGCATTATCCGCTATGCATTTTTCAGAACACCTGCAGTGCCTGTAAGACAGGAAAACGGCGACTATGTTGATTTGCCCGATAGGCCTGACCTTTTCGGAGATGGTTACAATCCCGTTGGCCTGGCCGAATATGCCTCCAACAGACAAGTCAGTGATCGTTATTTTAACAAGATTTTTGTTGAAATCACCCCAAGGAAAAATTGGGTGTTTACTTCCAATTTGGGTATCGACTTTAATAACGTCAATCGCAGGAGATTTGACCGCAACTGGGGAACCAATGACCGTATTAATAACCCCAACAGGCTGGAAGTATTCAATGCCCGATATAGTACAATTACTAATAATAATGTACTTAACTATACTGCGCAGATTGCTGATAGACATGGCCTGAATATAGCCTTAGGCACAGAAACGATCAAAAGCCAGGGCTATGAAACAATTGTTTCTGAACGAGATTTTCCCGACCAGGAGTCAAGCCTGATTTATCTCGGTAATGGGCAAGGCGGTATGGTGCTGCCTTTTGAGACCCGCTATGCCTATTCTTTGCTATCATTTTTTGGTAAGGTGGATTATGATTTTGATGAAAAATACATCGCCTCCGTCACTTTGCGTAGGGACGGCTCTTCCCGCTTTTCTGCTGATAATCGTTGGGGAACATTTTATGCAGGTTCTTTGGGCTGGCGTTTAGACAAAGAAGGGTTTTTGCAAAACACCTCATGGCTGGACCGCTGGTTGGTGCGTGCAGGCTATGGCGCTATTGGTAATCAGGAGATTGGCAACTATGCGTATTCTGACAGAATTTCACCCAATTACAACTATACCTTTGGCAACCAGGTAGCAGAAGGTTTTGCCGTCAGTGAGCTGGGTAATAATCAGGTACAATGGGAGACGAGCACGCAGCTCAACATCGGTACCGACATCGAGCTTTTGAACGGCAGGGTAGCAGTAGCACTCGATTACTTCGAGAAAATCACTTCGGATATGCTCGTGAAACAACCTATCGCTGCATCTTCAGGCTTTGCAGCCCCGGCATGGGTGAACAATGGAAAGGTGCTGAACCGTGGAGTGGAACTGGCCATCAATTATTCCAACAACTACCGTGATTTTAATTATTCCATTACCGGTAACGTTGCCACCCTGCATAATGAAGTGCTGGAACTCGCAGCGCCCATACAGGGCGGAGCGGTAGGTTCTCAATTCATTACCCGAACGGCCGTAGGGCAACCAGTAGGTGCATTTTACCTCTACGAAATGGAAGGGATATTTCAGGACAATGCGGAAATTTTTACACATGCCAATCAAGGGACCAACATTAGGCCCGGCGATGTCAAATTCAAAGATCAGAATGGCGATGGAATCATCGATGAGAACGACAGGGCTTTCGTGGGCAGTGCCATTCCAAACCTTACGGCTGGTTTGAACCTGGACTTGAATTATGGCAATTGGGATTTATCTGTCTTTTTTCAGGGCGCTTTTGGCAATAAGATATTTTCGGTGCTGAACCGTGATTTGGAAGGTTTTTATCGTGCATTTAATGTAACAGAAAGATTTTACAACGAGCGATGGACCGGCCCCGGCACCAGTGACATGCACCCACGCGCTTCCTGGGATGCTTCCGGGAACAATGCGCAGTTTTCAACAAGGTTTCTGGAAGATGGCTCTTATGTAAGGCTCAAAAACCTGCAGTTGGGCTATGTGATTCCTGGCAGGCTGCTCGAACGCTACGGCTTTGCCCGCACCCGTATCTATTTCTCAGGATATAATGTGCTCACTTTTACCAATTATCAGGGTCTAGATCCGGAGATGACCGTCAGCGACAATGCTCGCGGAGAAGGCGACCGCTCTGCAGGCCTGGATTGGGGCACTTATCCGGCACCAAAGTCTTATAATATGGGCATCAACTTCACATTTTAACAGGGAAAATTATGAAAAAGACGTTATATATCACCACACTTTCTCTGGCCTTGTTACTCTTGAATGCTTGTTCCGACTTTCTGGATGAAGCACTGGAAGGAACCTATTCGCAGGCTACCTTTTTTCAAAAAGAAGAGCATGCCTTGCTGGCGATCAACGGTACTTACGAAATCGTATCTTTCAAAAGTAGCAGTAATGCGCTTTGGGTTTTCGGAGATGTTGCTTCGGATGATGCGGTGAAGGGAGGAAATCCTGGAGATCAGATCGATATTCAATTTATTGATGATTTCACCTATAATAACAACAATGGCTACCTGGACCGAATATGGCGTCATTATTACGAAGGCATCAGCAGGGCCAATTATGTCATTGAATATGTGCCTGAAATAGAAATGAACAATGAACTTCGGGCAAGAATTGTCGGCGAAGCCAAGTTTCTAAGAGCCTATTTTTACTTCAACCTTGTGAATATCTTCGGAGAAGTTCCGCTGAAGTTATCGCCTCCAGTGAATGAGTCGGCGATTAACGTTGCCAAAAGTTCGGTAGAGGCAATTTACAGCCAGATAGAAGCTGATCTTAAAGAAGCTACGGCTGTTTTGGGCATTACTTATACAGGATCGGGTGTGGGTAGGGCTACAAAAGGGTCAGCGCTGGGGCTGCTGGCAAAGGCGCAGCTATATCAACAAAAATGGGCTGCTACATTGCAAACCATTGCCGAGATCGAAGCGCTTGGTGTCTACGAGCTGATGCCACTGTTCAGTGATAATTTCAGAGATTCTACCCAAAACAATCAGGAGGCACTTTTCGAGATACAGCACATCAACAATCAGTCGCCTCGTCTAGGTAATTCCCTGAACCAATGGTTTGCGCCTTTACAGGAAAGCGGCTATTTCTTCAACGCACCTTTACAGGACTTTGTCGATGCATTTGAAAGTAATGCTGACGGGGTAGTGGATCCCCGGCTGGATTATACCGTAGGTCGTGAAGGCAGTGAATGGCTGAATGGTGAGCCATTTAATCCTGCCTGGTCAGTAACAGGTTACTTATTCAAAAAACATCAACAGCCGTTGAGAGAAATTCCCCGTGGCCTTAAAGGAGATGGCAGCCTGAATTATATCTACCTGCGCTACGCGGATATTCTGCTGATGAAGGCGGAAGCACTCAACGAAAGCAATGATCCTGCTGCTGCACTTTTGCCACTTAACCAGGTCCGCGAAAGGGCCCGAGAGAGCTACCTGCAGGATGAAAATCTCGAAGGTTTTGGTCAGGTGCCTGAAGGTTTGCTGCCGGCAATTACCAGTACAAATCAGAATACATTAAGGCAGTTGATTCGCAATGAACGACGCGTAGAGCTGGGCGGAGAATTCCACCGATATTTCGACCTCATGCGCTATGGTAGCCAGGCAGCGGAGGCAGCACTTTCATCTACCGGCTTTAGCT
The DNA here is from genome assembly GCA_041751515.1 of Cyclobacteriaceae bacterium. GTDB lineage: Bacteria > Bacteroidota > Bacteroidia > Cytophagales > Cyclobacteriaceae > JBGSXH01. The sequence continues at coordinate 14,235 of JBGSXH010000460.1, forward strand.
ACGCCGTGCACCGCTACTTTGCTATTCCACTTTCTGAAATTGACACCAACGCACAGATAAACAATTAAAATTTTACTAAACTAAAATAAGATGATGATGAAAAAGCTATTTCAAAAACCAATAACGTATTTTATGAGCGCACTGCTACTTGCAGGGGTTATTGCCTCATGCTCCAGTGATGATGACAACGGGGGCGACCCCACGCCGGATGTTGACCGGGCTGTTTTGATGGACTCTATCGCTGTGGCCAACAATCTTCTGGAAACTACTGAGGAAGGAACTGCCGAAGGCCAGTATCAGGTAGGCGCTAAAGCTGACTTACAAACAGCAGTAAATTCAGCCCAGGACGTACACGACAGCAATACAGTCACACAAACACAGGTAAACAATGCAGTAGTTTCCCTGAGTCAGGCGATGAATACTTACCGGGGCAGAATTATTCAGCCTGTAGCCTCCGAGGCATTAATTGCCCACTGGACTTTCGATGAGGGTTCCGGGGCAACAGTCGCTGACGCTTCCAATAACGGGCTTGATGGCGCGCTGATGGCCGGACATGCCACCCTCGGCGGAGGAGCTCCAACCTGGGTAGTCGATAGGTTTGGCGAAGAAGGAAAAGCACTCAACTTTGATCGAGGAGGTCATATTGAAGTGCCATTTAACCTGGCATTGAATCCTGAGGAAATTACTATCGCCTTGTGGGTGAAAATTGACTCTATCTGGCCTGGTAATTATATGGTATCTCAGAACCGTTGGGAGGGGTATAAGCTGAACATGCAGGAAGCCAATAAAATCTTCTTTACTACAAAAGTGGATCATAACGGGGAAACTCCAATTTACGACAGGGACAATGAGGCACCGGAGCTGGAAATCGATACCTGGTACCATATTGCAGTAAGCTTTGTTAATGGTGAAATGACATTCTACATACAAGGTGAAGAAGCCAAGAAATGGGATAACACTCCCGGCACTTTGTTCCAGCTGCAGGAGCCAATGGACTTTGTCATAGGACAGGAAATGCCTAATGCGGAAGTGCCTGCAGACTATGAGTGGGTATTAAGCCATTTCAATGGCAGCATGGATGAAGTAAGGCTTTACAATACTGCCCTTTCTGCGACGCAGGTACAAACGCTCTACAATCAAGAGAAACCAGAATAATATAGTTTAATCAATTCACACTAAAAGCACCAGGACAACCAATGGTTTGTCCTGGTATTTTTAATGTTGGTGAATAAATATCATATCATTTAAGCCTACTGCTATGCGCCAAACCCTACCGGCCTACCTTTTCTCATTATGCTTTTTCCTTCCAGCAATTTATGCCAGCGGGCAACCAGGACAAATTGATGTAGACCGCATTGGCATGATGCCCGCCCTTCCTGCTCCCTACGAGATGCGCGACTGGCAATCAGTGGCAGAGCAATACGATGCACTCATTTTTGATCAAACCCTTTCAGGCGAATACCTGCCATTCCTTCGCCTGCGACCACAGGGGGTGAATTATCCTGATATTCAACCCATATTACTGGATACCTATGTAGGAAGCAATTCCAGTGGCAGCCAGGCGGAAGCCATCAATGTCATGCCGGCTATTATTGGTGCAACATTAATTGGTATCGACAAAGCCAGCCAGAACGGAACCAACTGGGTGGAAAAAACAAAAGACTTTTATAATCGCAATAATGCACAGGATGTATACCTGAACAATTATGCTGCAGTAAGCGGAAACGACTGGTGGTATGATCTGATGCCCAATGTGTTTTTTTATCAGCTATACACCTTGTATCCTGGCATCAACGATTTCGATACGCAATTTATCTCCGTGGCAGATCGCTGGTTGGCAGCAGTGATGGCCATGGGCGGATCCACCACGCCCTGGGCAGTTCCGGAAATGAATTACCGGGCCTGGTACCTGGCCAGTATGACACCCAATGAACAGGGTGTGCGACAACCAGAAGCTGCCGGCGCAATAGCATGGATTTTATACCATGCCTATATCCAGACCAATGAATCAAAATACCTTGATGGCGCCAGAATGAGCCTGGAATACCTCAACAGTTTAGAGGAAAACCCTTCTTATGAATTGCAGATGCCCTATGGTGCATTGGTCGCCGCTAAACTCAATGCAGAGCAAAATGCCAGTTTTGATATGGAAAAAATGATCAACTGGTGTTTTGACAGAGGAGCCATCCGAG
>JBGSXH010000461.1:0-5009 GCA_041751515.1 Cyclobacteriaceae bacterium
ATTAAGAATGTAACGAAAAAGTAAATCATGAAAATTTTATTAACCGGAGCATCCGGGTTTTTAGGCAGTCATATTTTCAATGCGCTTCATAAAGATCATGATGTGACTACCATAGGTAGGAACAAACCAACGCTTTCTGAAGATCACCTGTTTGTAGATTTTTCTTCTGAAAAGCCAGGATTTAAAAGCAAACAGTTCGATGTAGTCATTCATGCGGCCGGGAAGGCGCATGTTGTTCCAAAAACACGTAAAGAGAAAAAGGAGTTTTTTTTGGTCAATGCGCAAGGCACTCGAAATTTGTTGGCAGGGCTGGACGATGCTAATATCAAACCAAAGGGCTTTGTACTTATAAGTACTGTTGCAGTGTATGGTAAAGAAAGCGGGCAGCTAATTGATGAAAACGTAAGTTTGATGGCCCAGGATCCATACGGGTTGATTAAAATTGACGCTGAAAAAGCTTGTCTCAACTGGGGAAGACAAAATAAACGTAAGATAACAATATTAAGACTGCCCCTTGTAGTAGGTAAAAATGCTCCTGGAAACTTAGGTGCAATGGCTGCCGGAATACAATCTGGAAAATATTTTAATATAGGAGATGGCGATGCGCGTAGGTCGATGGTGCTGGCCGAAGATGTGGCGCATTATGTACTAGAAGCTGCTCTTGTCGGAGGAATTTACAATCTTACGGATGGATATCATCCTAATTATTTTGAATTATCGCACAAAATGGCCGAAATACAAGGTAAGGAGAAGGTCAAAAGTCTTCCGATATGGCTGGCGAAAAGAATGGCCAATTTTGGTTCTTTCGTACAGAATACTATTCGGAAAAAAATGCCTTTTAACCGAAGACTGTTCGCTAAAATGACTACCCCTTTAACATTTCAAGATATGGCTGCTCGTGATGCTTTTGATTGGCAACCCAAAGAAGTCCTCCAGCATTTGAAAGATAATCTATGAATAAAATGTATGTATTTTTTGCCGTTATAGTGGCGGTTTTTTTAATCGCTTATTTTTTAACGAAGTGGTTAGCAAACTATCTGGTGACAAAAGGGCTAATTGATATTCCAAATGCCCGTTCTTCTCATACGGTACCCACACCCAGAGGGGGAGGAGTTGCCATTGTCGGAGGGCTCGTCATCGGTTGTATTTCTTTTTACTTTTTGCCCTTTACGTTTTCATTTCCAGGCATATGGTTTTTTGTAGGTTTCATAATTGTCACATTGACCAGTTTGGTGGATGACAAAATGAATTTGCCTGCAGGCCTTCGGTTTTTACTTCAGGCTCTGGCAGCAATATTGGTTTTGTACGAGACGGGGGGCATGAAAATGTTTCCACTTCCTGAGCCTATGACGTTTGATATGGGTTGGTTGAGCTACCCTGTCACTTTATTTTGGATTATTGCTGTAGTTAATATTTATAACTTCTTAGATGGTATCGATGGATACGCCGCAGCCCAGGCGGTTATTGCAGGAATTGCAATTGCAGTAATTGACCATTCTGGTCCGGGCTTCATTATTGGAAGCCTAATAGCTTCTGCATCACTCGGATTTCTGATAGTGAACTGGCATCCGGCCAAGATATTTATGGGTGACATTGGCAGTGTAGCTTTGGGTTTTGTATTTGCGACTCTGCCATTGTATTTTGAAGGGATGAATGCGGGTTTAGGCGTTTTTTCAGTAATCATTGTGTTATGGTTTTTCCTATCAGATGGTGCTTTTACGATTATCAGAAGGTTCATTGCCGGAAAAAAGGTTTGGGAGGCACATAGAAGTCATCTTTATCAACGATTTTCGCAGTCCGGTTATAGGCATAGTACAGTTGTCCTTACCGTGATGGGAGGAGCGGCGATTTTATCATCCATTTACCTGATACTAATTATATTTGGCGGCCAATATTTGTATTTAACATTATTACTTGCAATTTTGGCATTCGTTGTGTACAGCTACAAAGTTTTAAGTGTGTATGCGCGAAATAATGAACCTGATGAAAAAAGAGAAATTGTTTAAGAGGGTGCTGGACCTGGCGGTGGCGTTATCCCTTTTAGTAGCATTGGCTCCTGTAATTATAAGTATAGCAGCCTTTAACTATTTTTACTTTGGTAAGATATTGTTTGTGCAGTGCCGCATCGGTTTACACGAGGGGCCTTTTAAAATCTACAAATTCAAGACGATTTTTGACCATAGTTACGGTAAAGAACAACTTGGTGAGGGTCTCTCCATAAATCGTTGGGGTAAATTTCTGCGTAAATCAGGAATAGATGAGCTACCACAACTGTGGAATATTATTAGAGGGGATTTAAGTTTAGTAGGTCCCAGGCCATTATTACCGGAGTATTTGTTAATTTATTCTGATAAAGAAAGGATTCGCCACAACGTTAAACCTGGGGTTACAGGACTAGCTCAAATTAAAGGTGGAAATAGTCTGGATTGGCAGGAACGATTACTTTGGGATAGTATCTATGTAAAGCACGGCAGCCTGAAACTTGATCTATTTATCTTGCTTAAAACTATTCCCTACTTATTGAATAGAGATTCTGTTCATATAAGTGACTCATTAACAAGGTATAAAGGTAGTCTAAAGACAAAGATTTAAAATTCACTTAACAATGTAATTTTTTAACTGTTTGTTAAAGATAATGCCTTAAATCATATTTTTTAACTGCGTATATTTGAAAGTATGATTAATCGTAAAATTAAGAGCAATAGGATCCATTAGATGAATCAGGAAGTAATTAATTACCATTTTCTCCTCATTGAGCTGGTTACTTTTAGTTTTATACGAATATATATGCGTGTAATGAATTTTAATTAATTCAATTTTTTTAAAGGTACATGCCTTAAATTACTGGTAGTATGACGAAAATTCTTCAAAGCTTAAGAATTCTGCCGAGGTGGATAATCTTAACTATAGATTTGATTATTCTTTTCTGTGCAATTTCATTAGGCTATCTACTAAGATTCAATTTTGATGTTTCTGAAATAAACAGGGAGCTGTATTTTCAAGGCGTAGGAATATTCCTTCTCTGTAATGCCCTTGCTATTTTAATTACTCAAAGTTATGCAGGGATCATCAGATTTACTTCCATGCAAGACGGTTGGCGTATTGTATATACGGCTACTATAGGGGTCGTACTTACCTTAATCGCTAATTTAGTATATCTAAACTTTTTCGTGGTTAGCCTTATACCGCTCTCAGTAGTGATTATTGGATACATGAATGCAGTGATCTTTCTCTTCGCTTACAGACTTTCTGTCAAATACATATTCTTCTATTATTCGAACGTCACCGCTAAACGCCATAATATTGTGATTTTCGGGGCAGGGCAGTTCGGGCAAATGACCAAGCACATACTGGAGCAAGATGGAGAATCGTCGTCAAAAGTCATTGCCTTTATAGATGACGACCAGCGGAAGATAGGCAAGGTTATAGATGGTGTCAAAATATTTGATGTAGATAAAGATACATCGCTTGTTTTTAAGCTATTCAAAGTGCACGAATTAATTATTGCTATTGAAGACATCTCCCTGGAAAGAAAGAATTTTGTTGTAGATAAATGTCTTCAGGCAGGGGTGAAGGTAAGAACGGTGCCGCCAACGAAGAAATGGGTTAAAGGTGAATTAAGCATCAATCAAATCAAGGAGATAAATATTGAAGATCTTTTAGGTCGTGAATCTATCAATCTTCATAATGAGTCCATTAAAAACGAAATATCGGGAAAGTCTATTTTAATAACCGGTGCGGCTGGTTCCATTGGGAGTGAAATTGTAAGGCAGGTCGCACTTTATAGTCCGAGTACTATTATTATGCTGGATCAAGGGGAAACGCCACTTTATGAGATTGAGAATGAAATAGTGAAACGTAAGCCGGACTTCAGGCTGGAAACGGTGATTGCAGACGTGGGTAACCTGGAAAGGATTGAACGCGTGTTTGAAAACTTCAGGCCAGATTATGTATTTCATGCCGCAGCGTACAAGCATGTACCTATGATGGAAAAAAATCCATCTGAAGCTATTTTATGTAACGTATTGGGTACCAAAAACCTTGCGGATACTGCCATGCGCTACAGGGCGAAAAAGTTTGTCATGATCTCTACCGATAAAGCAGTTAACCCAACTTCTATTATGGGTGCATCTAAGCGTATTGCGGAGATTTATGTGCAAACCCTTTGTCTTAATATGAAGGAAGATGATACGAAATTCATTACCACCAGATTTGGAAATGTGTTAGGGTCCAATGGTTCCGTTATACCACTGTTCAAGAAGCAGATAGCCATCGGCGGACCTTTGACGGTAACACACCCGGAAATGACCCGTTATTTCATGACGATTCCAGAAGCGTGCCAGCTGGCCATCGAAGCAGGGGTGATGGGGAATGGTTGTGAGATATACATATTTGATATGGGCAAATCCGTGAAAATTCTGGATCTGGCTAAAAAGATGATTCAGCTTTCGGGAATGCAACTGGGTAAAGATATTGACATTGTCTTTACTGGTCTCAGGGATGGTGAAAAGCTTTTTGAAGAGCTGTTAAATGATAAAGAACAAACGTTGCCTACCCATCATCCTAAGATAATGATAGGGAACATTCGCAAACAAAATATGAAGATAGCCCATGATAACATTTTACAGCTGATAGAGTTAGCTTATCAGAAGGATGAGTGGGATCTTGTCAGACTTATGAAGACCATTGTTCCTGAGTTTAAGAGTAATTATTCTAAATTTGAGACACTGGACAAAGAAGTCGAAACGCTATCACCGCCTTTTTCGAACAGTAAATAAGGCATTTGTTTAAATATTTTTTTATGAAAAAGTTTGCAATAATATTTTTTTTAGCCGGGCTTTCTTTAGTAGCCTGTGATAGTAATACCAGTGATAATCGAAACCAGCAAGAGCCTGGTGAGCAAAATATTAATGATCCCGATTTTGGAAGTGGCGGACGCGATGTTGATACTACTGCTAATGATGTCGATACTACCCAATATGATGTTGGACCAGAATACGATGAAGATA
>JBGSXH010000462.1:0-10635 GCA_041751515.1 Cyclobacteriaceae bacterium
ATTTTTAAAAGCGCCACTGGACTATACAAGAATCAGCTCCCGGTTTACTAAAAAACGCTTTCATCCGGTTCAAAAGAGATATAAGGCACATTTGGGAACAGATTATGCAGCACCAACCGGTACACCTATCCGAACAGTGGGTGACGGAGTTGTAGTGGAGGCAAAGTACAGTAAGTATAATGGCAACTATGTGAAAGTGAAACACAATGGTACTTATACCACCCAATATCTTCACATGTCTAAAATTGCCGGCGGCGTAAGAGCTGGCGCCCGTGTTAAGCAAGGGCAAACCATAGGTTTTGTGGGGAGTACGGGTCTTGCAACAGGCCCTCATCTTTGCTATAGATTCTGGAAAAACGGACAGCAGGTGGATGCCCTCCAAGTGGAGTTACCACCTTCTGAACCTATTCTAGAGGCCCATAGAGAAAAATACATGGCGCATAAAGACACTTTATTGCAGCAACTGGAATTTATAGAAATGGAGACCGAGCAGGACTTTATTGCATTGGGGGAGTAATCCTCAAAAAGGCATAATAATTGACAGGAAGGCTACGTTGCCTTCCTGTCTTTTGTTTAAAGCGAAATTTAATGACGCTCAGATTATTTTTAACCGGAATATTGGTACTGTACTTCCAGGTAGTTGAGGCGCAGAAAGTAGCTGTCGTTTTAAGTGGCGGTGGTGCGAAGGGCATTGCCCATGTAGGTGTGCTGAAAGCCCTTGAGGAGCATAATATACCGATCGATTATATAGTGGGTACTTCCATGGGAGGATTGGTTGGTGGATTTTATGCTGCGGGCTATTCACCGGATCAAATCGAACAGATTGTTTTGTCCAAAGCTTTCCAGAATTGGGTGGATGGTACCATCAGTGATAATTACAGCTATTACTTTTCAAAACAAGATCCCGATGCTTCCTGGTTCTCGCTGGATCTGGCTTTAGATTCTGCCTTTCAGACAAAGATAAACACGAACTTTGGCAGTGATCTGGCCTTAAATTTTGCTTTATCTGAGTATCTGGCTCAGCCATCACAAAAATCGGGATACAATTTCGATAGCTTATTTATTCCCTTCAGAGCCGTTGCCGCAGATGTTTTCACACAACAAACTATCGCCTTAGATCATGGTGACTTGAACAATGCCTTACGGGCTACCATGGCAGTACCCTTTATTTATCGCCCCGTAAAAATTGATGGTCAATACCTCTTTGATGGAGGGATTTATAATAATTTTCCGGTAAGCGTTGCCCAGGAAGAGTTTGACCCGGACATCATCATTGGCGTCAACGTGTCCACCAAGAAATTCAATGAATATCCTGCAGCGCTGGATGAGCAGCTTATCTCCAATGGGCTTTTATACTTGCTGCTCGACAAAGCTGATGCATCCGTTTTGGATGATGATCACATTTACCTGGAGCCCAATTTGCAGCGTTTTTCTTCCATGGACTTCATTGCTGCCAATCAAATCCTGGACAGCGGATACCATATTGCCATTCGGCATATGGAGGAAATTCAGCAAAAAATTGAAAGGCGCACTGCTTGTGAAGTAATTCATCAAAACAGAGAGGAGTTCAATCTTGATGTTCAGCCCCTCCAATTTCATCAAATTAAAATAGTAGGTTTCAAGCCTGCGCAGGAACGCTATATTCGAAGTCTGTTTGGTGAGCGAAACGGCCCTGTGAATATACATGATATCCGCCAGGGATATTACCGGTTGCTTTCCGAGGACTACTTCAGGAATATTTATCCGAATATTCACTATAACGACAGTACTGAGCAGTTTGATTTTGAATTATATGGCAAACCAGGTCGCGCCTTCAAGATAAAGGGAGGTGGCAATCTGGCCACAAGAAGCATTAGTAATTTATTTGTAGGGTTACAATTCAGTCATTTTAATCAGTATTTGACCCATTATAATGCAGACTTTTATACAGGACGGTTTTACCAGTCGGCCAGCTTACGAACCCGCATAAGCATACCGGGGAGACAACATTTTTACATTCAACCCGAGTTGACCTATAATAGCTGGGACTTCATTAACAGCAACGAGCTGATCTGGCAGGATGCTCGCCCTACGATCTTAGAGCAGATAGACCGAAGGGCAGGCGTTACGCTTGGCATGCCTTTGGGGCCAAAGAATAAGCTGCTTGGTCATGCATATTACCTTTCAAATCGTGACCGCTTTAGCAATCTGCAAAATTTTAATGCAAGGGATGTGATGGACCTCATGCAGTTCCGTGGATTTCGTTATGGATTAGAGTTTTCTAGAAATAGACTGAACAGAAGACAGTATGCTTCGGAAGGTTCTGCTTATCAATTGACGTTGGACTATTTTACTGGAAGAGAATTTTACATGCCTGGCAATACCTCCGACCTTTCTTCGGTGGGAGGCGCATTGCACGAATGGACACGATTTACAGCGCAGGCAGAGAAATATTTCAGACTGGGAAGGCGCTATAAATATGGCTTTTATGGTAGTGCAGTGTTTTCTACTCAGCCATTATTTTCTAATTACCAGTCTACCCTCAATTATGCACCTGCATTCTACCCTTTGTCAGATAGTAGAACATTATTTTTAACAAACTTCAGAGCTTTCCACTACTCCGCTGCTGGTTTTCGCAATGTTTTTCATCTTACAAAAAATACAGATTTGAGAGCGGAAGCCTACGCTTTTGCGCCATTCAGTCAGATCGGCAAGACTAATTTACATCAGCCCAAACTAGCCATGGGCATGGACAAAGTGCATTTTGCGGGGCAAACTGCCCTGGTTTATCATACACCGCTAGGTCCCATAAGCGGTAGTGTAAACTATTATGACGACCCTGTCCATCAATGGGGCTTTTTATTGCACATAGGATATCTTATCTTTCACAAGCGTTCACATGAGTAGGAATTAAATACAGTCATTTTATTCCTAAAGGTTACAATCAGAAGAAATTTGTAACAAAGGGTTATAAATGTGGTATTTAATTGAAAATAATTAAAATTGAGGGGTTACTAATATACCTAAGGAAGAATAAAACCTCAATAAACCGTTAAATTGATGTAAAATATTACATTATTTGCTTTATACTTATGAATGCCAAACTTACATTGCTTAGATATCTCAATAAAAAGCATTCTGTTGGAATGATCGTGGCAGTTTTGCTGATGCTCACCTGCCAACAGAATGTATTTTCATCAACACACCGCAGGACTGAAGTTCTTGCAGACTCATTGGTGAGACTCTATGGGAAAGTGCTTGATATTGAGACAGAAGAGCCTGTTTATGCGCAAGTGATCGTAGAAATGTTACCCAACGGGGATGATATTTTCCTATATCGCTCTCAAGCCAATACAGGAGATTATCAATTATTTGTACGTAATAAAAAATCTTATTCTGTACGGGTGAAAGCAAAAGGGTATCAGGAATACTACGAAAAATTTGATACTACTGAAGCTGAGAATAACGAGGGACTTAAAAAGAATCTTTTACTTACACCAAATATAGAAGGCCAAATAATGAGGCTGGAAAAGCTTATATTTGTGCAAAGTAAGGCCGAAATTGAAGATGATTCTTTTGGTGAGCTGGACAGGCTCGCCATGCTTATGAAGGAAAACGATGACTTAGTCATACAGTTGGAAGGACATACAGACAATTCTGGAAACCCGGTACTGAATCAACGGCTTTCTGAAAGACGTGTGGAAGCCATCAAAAAGTATTTGGTGGACCAGGGAATACGAAGGAAAAGAATTAAGACAAAGGCTTTTGGTGGAAGTCAGCCACTGTCTTCTGAAAATACAGAAGAGGCCAGGCAAGCCAATAGAAGAGTTGAGATTATAGTTTTAAAAGACTAATTATTATATAATAAAAGCATTACATATCCATAACCGAAATACATTATGTTGCGAAGATTTACCCTAGGAGTCATTTTCCTTACGATTTCCAACTGGCTGATGGCTCAGGAAGAGGTGCAATGGGCATCAGAGGTGATAGAGTTTAGTTCCGAACTAACTCCGGTTCAGTACTCTGCCCAGCAGGCTTTAAACAAGCCTAATGTGCTTCCAAGAGGTGGTGAAAGCCCCAATGCATGGACCCCATCACGTCCCGACAGACAGGATTTTATAAAGGTAGGTTTTGAGAATCCACAACGTATTCAACAGATAGCAATTGCGGAGTCTTATAATCCCAGCGCTGTATTCCAGGTATACACTTATGATGGTGAGGGTAAAGAATATCTGGTAAACACCTTTAACCCCAGGCCGGCAGAGTTCACAGGCCGAATTCTTAACGTTTTCTTCGACAGAACGGCTTACGAAGTACACGCTGTAAAGGTAGTGCTTAACGGCAAGGCTGTACCAGGGTACAATAGTATAGATGCTATCGGTATTGCTGATACGAGAACGCCTATAGAGGTAGAAATTAAAGTTGCCGAAGAGCTTAGCGAAGACCTAGTCATTGAAAGACTTAGTGATGAGGTAAATAGCCCGTATAAAGAATTAAGACCACTCATCTCTCCTGATGGTAATACCCTTTTCTTTAGCAGAAGAAATCACCCTGATAACGTCGGTGGAGAGGATGATCCAGAAGACATTTGGTTCAGTGAAAAGGATCAGGAAACTGGCGAATGGTTGGAAGCCAAAAATATCGGTGGGGTATTAAATAATAAAGGGCCAAACTTTATCAGCTCCGTTACTCCGGATGGCAATACTATCGTATTGATTCTCGGCAACCAGTACAAAGGTGGCGATCGCATGCGAGCAGGTGTAAGCTATAGCACAAAAGATGGCGATACCTGGAATGATCCCCAGCCTATAGAAATTGAAAATGATTATAATTATTCTGAAAAAGCCAACTTCTACATGGCCAACAGCCGGAAAGTGTTGTTAATGTCAGTGGAAAGGGAAGATACTTATGGCGACAGAGACTTATATGTGAGTTTTGTAAAAAACGATGGAAAGTGGACTGAGCCTAAAAACTTAGGGCCGGTCATTAACACCGCGAACGAAGAATTAGCCCCATTCCTTGCTGCAGATGAGAAAACCTTGTATTTCTCTTCAAATGGCTTTAGTGGTTATGGCGGTACAGACATCTATGTATCCAGAAGACTCGATGATACCTGGCAAAACTGGACGGAACCAGAAAATATGGGACCAGACATTAACTCTGAATTAGACGATGAATATTTCAATATTCCAGCCTCAGGAAGTCATGCCTACTATTCGCGTGGTGTAGCCGAGGACGATCTTGATATCTTTAGAATAAAATTACCGGTATTCTACAAGCCTGCTCCTGTGGTATTAGTGAAGGGTAGGGTATATGACTCAAAAACCAGAAAACCTGTCAATGCGAGAATCTTTTATGAGAGATTACCGGATGGTATGGAAATGGGCATCGCACGTTCAGAAGGCGATAGCGGCGTTTACCAACTTACCTTGCCGAGTGGTGATAAATATGGTTATCTTGCAGAAGCAGAAGGCTACCTGTCTGTCAATGCTAATATCGATTTAAGTGATCTTTCAGAGTACAAAGAAATTGAGCAGGACCTGTATCTGGTGCCAATTGAAGTCGGCTCAACAATTACACTGAACAACATTTTCTTCGACTTCGATAAAACCGAGTTGCGGGAAGATTCATATCCTGAGTTGAATCGGGTCGTAAAATTCCTTGAAGAAAATGATAATATTGACATAGAGATTGGCGGCCACACAGATAGTATTGGAGAAGTAAGCTATAACCAAAACCTGTCTGAGCGAAGAGCAGAATCCGTTGCCGACTATATCAGAAAGCAGGGTATTCGCCGCGAAAGACTGAAAGTGGAAGGTTACGGAGAGTCAAAGCCTGTCGCAACCAATATGTATAACGATGGTAGAAAACAAAATAGAAGAGTTGAATTTATCATTCTGAAAGACTAACATCAGAATCACTTTTAAAAGGCCGGTTTGTACTGCACAAACCGGCCTTTTTTGTTCAGTTTTCTAAACATTCGTGCCTAGTACAGACAATTTCTGAATTCATTTGCCGTTTTCCCGGTAGCATATGAAAGCACTACGTATTTTATATTTCAGCCTTATTCCATTGGCGATATTCACGACCGGATGCGAGGAAAGCGAGCAACAGGAAGCAGCGATATTGGGCGTTTGGGAAGCGGAATGGCTGAATAACAGTGGCAATGGTATTCATGAAAATGATATCATGCATGGCAAGATGATTTTCAGGAACGATTATGATGCGGAGGTGGAAGTTTACGGGTATAAAGATTGTGTTTTCTTTGCAGATACCGTAAAGCAAGCGCTGCAATGGCAGCTGGTTGGACAAGGAGATACCTTGCAGCTATTTAATCCCTCATCCTCATTTACTATAGCCTATACGATTAAAGGGCTTCCCGACGAATCATTACAGCTTAAGTTTATGGAAGACATTACTATCAAACTTAAAAAACTATAGTTTTTCGATATTTGTAAGGTAATATTCAGCCTGCTTTAATATTGCTGTCTTTTCTGAGGCAGTTTTCTTCTCCCAGTTTTTATAAATCATTGCCATCCGATGGTTTTTACCCAACACATCTTTGTGCTGATCCAGGAAGTTCCAGTATAAACTGTTAAAAGGGCATGCGTTTTCTCCTGTCTTTAAGCGGTGGTTGTATTGACAGTTTTTACAATAATTACTCATTTTATTAATGTAATTGGCACTGGCGATATAGGGTTTGGTGGCTACAATGCCGCCATCCGCAAACTGTGACATACCGCGGGTATTAGGCATTTCTACCCATTCTATAGCATCGATGTAAATGCCCAGATACCAGTCACTTACTTCATCAGGATTGAGGTTGGCAAGTAATGCAAAATTGCCGGTAATCATCAAACGCTGAATATGATGCGCATAAGCGTAATCAAGGGATTGCTCTATGGTTGATTTCATGCATTGCATATTGGTTTGGCCATTCCAGTAGAAAGCCGGAAGTGGACGTTTATGCTGTAAAAAATTCTTGTGAGCATAGGCAGGCATTTGCGTCCAGTAGACTCCACGCATGTATTCACGCCAGCCAAGAATCTGCCGAACAAACCCCTCTACCTGCGACAGACTTATAGCATTTTTATTCTGTTGGGCATAGCTTATAGTCTTCTCTATAACTTCTAAGGGATGCAGCATTTTTGTATTTAAGGCAAAACTAAGCCGACTATGAAATAGGAAAGGCTCATCAGTATGCATCGCATCCTGATATCTGCCAAAATGCGTTAGTAGATTTTGATGAAAGTATTTCAGGTACTGCAAGCTTTCCTGCCTGTTTTGCGGCCAATGAAAATTTAGCCTATCGATGTTTCCAAAAGATTGTACACCCTTATCTTCAATGACTTCAACAAGGGAGGTAACATTGTGCTTATAAGATTTAAAAGCGGGAACCTGAAACTGCTTTGGTAATGCCTTTCTGTTTTCTTCATCGTAGTTCCATTTTCCTCCCAATGGCTTATCTTCATCCAACAGAATCTTAAACTTCAAACGCATTTTGCGGTAAAAGCTTTCCATTATTCCTGGCTTCTCTCCAAAAGTATCCCACAGGGCTTCGTGAGGCACCAAAAAATGCTCGGTTGAATATTTTTTAATGGGCAGATCCACCGATTCAGCAAATGATGACAATTGTTCGCTCAGCCGGTACTCATCAGGTTGCTGATATTCTAGTTTCGAAATATCGCAGTGCTGTATATAGTGAAGAAGGTTATCAGTCAATGACTTGCTGGACTGTTCCTCATCTAGTTTCAGATAGAGCACTTCAAAACCCTGCTCGCGGAGATGGGCCGCGAAAGATCGCATTGCAGCGAAGAATGCAGTAATTTTCTGGATATGATGCAGAACATAGTCAGTTTCCTGACGCAATTCCATCATTAAATAAAAGGTGTCTTTGTCTTTATTCTTATACCATGAATGCTGGTAATTTAGCTGATCTCCTAAGATCAATCGTAATGTTCGATTTGCCATGCCAGACTAACAGCTTGTGGAATAGAAAGTTCTGGATGTTTTAACTGAATATTACTTTCTCTAGATCCCAGATCGATGGCTGCTTGGGGGAATAAACTTCGGAGTCTTTTAACCTTAAAGTGAGTATTTTAGACTTCTTATGTTCACCTTGAATTCGTTTACTTTGGCATACGGAGTATTTCACGAAAACTCACTTTCTGTAAACTAAAGGCCAATCGGCTGGATAACCGAGTTCTTTGGCAGCATATAAAGGATAGTAGGGGTCCTTAATTAAGGGTCTGCTCATATATACTAATGCGGATTGTTCATCCCGAATGATGCGGTTGACCGTATCGGCACTGCCTTTTGGAGCAGAAATGCCTGCCAGCACTTGTCCTGAAGCCATTACTTTCTGCGCAAAGTGGAGATTGAGAGTGTTGTCCGGTGGCATCTGCTGGTTTGTTGCCAAACCGCCCGATACACATACAATTAAATCAATCTCCAGTGTCTGAATCATCTCTACCAGTGCCACAGCATCCTTCAATTGCCAGCTCTCCTGGTCGTTGATCCAGTCTGTGGCGGGCAGTCGTAAAAATAATGGATATTCAGTTGGCCATACCTTACCAATTTCCGCAAGGATGGTCCGCAGTAACAAGGTTCTTTTTTCAAAGTTTCCTCCAAATGCATCGGTCCTTTTATTAGTAGCAGGAGATAGAAATTCATGCAGTAAGTAACCATGTCCGGCATGAATTTCCAATATCTTAAAGCCTGCCTTTCTTGCCCTCAAAGCGGCATCTTTAAAGTCTGCAATTACTTTTTCTATGGCGGTTATATTCAGCTCGATGGGGCTGGGGAAATCTGCAGAAAACGGTATCGGCGATGGGGCGTATATGCGATTCCATCCGCCCTCATTTCTGTTGAGATATTTACTGCCGTTCCATGGCTCACTGACTGAAGCTTTGCGCCCATAATGTCCTATCTGAATGCCGGCCACACCTCCATACTCGTGAATGAAACTTGTAATGGCTTTCAAGGGACCAATGTGCTCATCTTTCCAGATGCCCAAGTGTTTAGGTGTGCCTCTTCCTTCGGGACTCACTGCTACTTCTTCAGTGAAAACTATGCCGGCTCCTCCTACCGCTCTGCTCCCCAGATGTACCAGATGCCAGGAGCTGGCCATACCATCTTCGCTGGCGTACTGTGCTGCAGGAGCGAATACAATGCGGTTTTTTATTTTGACCTTGCGGATTGTAAGCGGACTAAAAAGGTGTATCATAGTTTATTTCCGTACTAATTAGCAGTGAGGCTCGTTCATTGTGAAGTATGGCAGGTAAGTTGCTGTAAATTTGGCTTAAAGTAACTAAAATTCTTAGAAGTAGTAAATGCGTTTAGGATTATTAGCCCATAAACCAGACATTCTATCCACCTATTCAATATTTTTTGTAGTTTAAAATCTTATGAAAAAAGCACTTATAATTACCGGCAGTATCTTTCTGTTTATTTTTCTGGTACTGCTGATTGTTCCTTACTTTTTTAAAGGACAAATACTGGAAATGGTCGATAAAGAAATTGCCAATGCCGTTAATGCCGACGTCCGGCATGATCATGATGGTTTTGGACTTTCTGTGATCCGAAATTTTCCGAACGCTACCGCATCGCTTTCTGACCTGAGCATAGTAACGCGCGCACCTTTTGAAGGAGACACCTTGCTTTCTGCAGATGCTTTTAGAATTGTCATCAATATTCGGTCTATTTTATTTGGAGATCAGATTAAGATAAACACCATAGATGTGCAGCGACCACGCGTTTTTGTGAAAGTGCTGGAGGACGGTACTGCCAACTATGATATTGCCATTGCTGACACTACCGCTACAGAAACGCCAACGGAGGAAACAGAATTTTCAGTGGGCATCGACTCCTGGTCACTATCCAATGGTCATATTGAATATGACGACGCTTCTATTGGTTTCTATACTAAGCTTTCAAATATTAACCATAGCGGAAGTGGCGATTTTACGCAGGACATATTTGACATGCGCACACAAACCAGTATCGAGGCATTGACAGTAGCTTATGAAGGCTCAGAGTATCTCAGCAGAAAATACCTCCATGCAGACCTGACAATGGAAATGAACCTGCCGGAAATGCGTTTTACCTTTAAAGAGAATGAGGTGCAGCTCAATGATTTTCACTTTGGTTTTGACGGTTTCTTTAGCATGTTAGCAGATGAAGCTTATGAAATGGACATTGACTTTGCTACACATGACACTGAATTTAAGAACATCCTTTCTCTGGTGCCAGGTATGTATCAGGATGACTTTGATGATGTTCAGACGGAAGGGAGCCTTACTTTTAAAGGGTTTGTAAAGGGAATTTACAGAGAGGAACCAGAAGAAATGCCTGCTTTTCAATTGGCTTTACTGGTTGAAGACGCTATGTTCCAATATCCCGACTTGCCCAATGCTGTCAAGGATATTTCCATGGACTTATTTGTGGATAATGCTGATGGCAATATTGCCAATACATTGGTAGATCTACGACATTTTAGAATGAATATGGGGAATAATCCTTTCGCTGCCCAAATGAAAATTGCAGGTTTAGGACCCTCTGCCATAGATGCAAGCATGGATGGCACCATCAATCTTGGAGACCTGAGCGAAATGCTACCCATGGAGGATATGGATTTACGCGGTCGCTTTCCAA
>JBGSXH010000463.1:0-4681 GCA_041751515.1 Cyclobacteriaceae bacterium
TTTGAAAAAGATAGAATATTCGCGTCCCAACAACCCCAGATCGAATTTTACCGATATTGGACTCAAAAGGAGGCTGTATTAAAAGCTTATGGTCATGGCTTATCAATCCCTCTTAGGTCTTTCGAGGTAAAATCTGATCAAGCCAATGTGGAGGGGGCTTTATTTTTTGTTACAGAAGTTTTTCTGAAGCTAGGGTATATCTGCCATGTAGCCGCTTCAGATAAATTTCAGAAGGCAAAGATTCAGAAGGTACCAATACAAAAATTTTTGATTTTAAGAAAATCTTAATATTCGATAGCGTTGGTGCTATGTAATTGCCATTACTAAATGGTTTTTTCGATCTTCTTACAATTTCTAAAATACCGGTCTAGGGCTTTACGATTTATCTTTGTTCATGTATCTATTTTATTGATGATTGGCTATAATGCATGGGATCAAAAACCGTATGGGTTTTATAACCTTCGTGAACCAATTGCTAAGATAGGCAATGATCTAAGAAATATAAATGCTCCAGAATGCTACACAACCCTGCTTAGCATTAGTAATGTAATCAAGAACTATTCAGCCAAAAAAGGAGTGCCTAACAGTTTGCATCACTTTATAAGTAATAAATGGATTATTCCTTTGACTGCCAACACTAGTACCTTAAAAGTTGAAGCATTTATTGTTGCGCGCTAAATATATTCTGAGAACTTCGATAGTTACCTTTTAATGGTTACCAGAGAGCAGCAAAATGTTGAAGAGGATGAGACAAGGGATCTTTAACTGATAAATGTAAAACACGATACTCTCATCACTGTTTGTAAGGTTGCTTCTCACTTGAGTGGGATAGACTTGTGCATACAAAGCTATTCTGTATAATTAGGGCCTGCTTAAAAACTCAAGCCATACACCTTTTCAAAACCAGCCCATATTTTCGATGGGGCTGGTTTTGATGTTTTCAGGTCTGTTGTAATCACTTTTAAGATAACTATTACTGCGGGTTTGAGCTTTCTCCATGCTGAAAAACTCTGACACAGGAGTGCTTCCCCGGCCAGTTTGACCAAGTTAAGCACTAGGATAATGGAGGCGATCCACGATTGGCTTGTGTTTTTCAGTCTTGCCTTGATCCTGTTCATACCATAGCTGTTCTTGGCCTGACCAAAAATTCCCTCTATCGGGTTCCGTTCTCCTGGACTTACGTGGTTTGCCACTGCCTTGGCAGAGGGTCTACCTAAAGGCTTGGCCGCCAGTTTAATCTTCTTTCCCTTTAACCATTTCCTGTTTTCGCGACTACAGTAAAGCTTGTCGGCCAGTACTTTTGCAGGATAAAATCCGAACCGCCCCCGGTAGCTTTCTACATATTCTTGTAGGTGGCTGCCCTCATTGTATGCATCCCAGGAAATGGTATCCAAAAAAGAAAAGCCATCAACCAGGCTTAGGTGAATCTTGGCACCAAACTCTGTCTTTGCCCTTGCCTTTCCACGAACGATGGGCCGCACGTGGGGTTCGTGAATACTTACTATACGGTCTGCAACTTGGTGGCTACGACTCTTAAACATTTGGAGTTGTTGCCCGTACAGGGTCTGGATAATCCAGTAGCTTCGTTGCAGCCGGTATGGCAGCGGGAAAATCTGGAAGCCGTCCAATTGCTTGTCAATCGTTTTGAAGTTTCTTCTCAAAAACTGAAGCTGGGATTTGATCCCTTTGCGAACCACCTTCTTTGATGGGTTTTTATTCTGCGCCACCTTCAGGTAAGCTTTGCGCGCTATTTGCCGATAAGTCCTAGGCTTATGTTCATGTTGGCTTTTGCTGTGGAGCTCATCGATTATCCCTTCAGTGATTTCCCTGGCCTTATTAAGCAGGCCCAAATCGGTAGGGTAAGCAATGTCCTGAGGACATACTGTCGCATCATAAATCACTTCTCCTTTGTTTGTACCTTTGTCCTGAGGTGGGCTGTCCTTATTCTTGCTACTTTTGCGCTTTTTGTCTACGCTTTTTTCCATGGCAAACTCATGGATCCTTTTATTCATCTTGGCAATCAGCTCAGGGCCCAACCGTTTTCTGATATCCACAAACAAAGATGGATCAAAAGGCGGCTCTTTGATATAGGAACTGTAGCCAAGAAAATATTGCAAATACATGTTTTCGGTAATCTGGGAGATCGTTTCCCGGTCGTCTAGATTGAGGATATGCTTAACTATCACTGCACCTAGCAGGACTCTGGGATTCAGCGAAGGCCTGCCCGTGGCCTTGGGCGGGTTGCGCTTGTTGTAAAGATTGACTAGCTCATTTCAAGGAATCTGGGCGCTGAGAACAGCCCAGCGGTTCGAGGGGTCAAGCTTATTGTAAAAAGGAGTCTCAAATCCTGAGAAAGCCAGCTGGCTGGGACTGGTATATTCACTGCGTGATGCACGCCTTTTAGAGGTCTTTCCCATAATTGTTTGCACTTGTCCTCTCTTAAATTCTCAAATATTCCAGTCAATGCAAACTATAAAGCTATTTTTAATTTTATCAGCAGACCCTAATTAAATGATAGTTTGTTTCAAAACTATTTTGAGGACATTGTTAGAGATGTTGAATTTGTCCAAGAAGAAGATAAGGTGAAGCTAAAGCAGTATAATCTTATTATTCTGTAAGTATTCGCTCATCCCCCTATATTTAATTAAGGATGATTTACAGCGTAGCGCTATTGCTTTTTCCAGCGCTGAGGGAGCAGGTCAGAGAACTTGCCTTCATAGTCGGGATCATTCATTTTTCGTAGCACATCTGTAAGCCACTCATGCTCATTTACATCATGTTTTTTGCAGGTTGCAAACAATGAATAGACCATAGCGGCATTTTGTGCTGCTTCACGACTTCCGGCAAAAAGGTAATTTTTTCTACCGATTTTATGTAAAACTTTACATAAAATCGGTTATGCATAGTAAAAGATTATGTAAAGTGTGCAACAATCCCTCAAGGTTTAATGCACCTGAAGGGGATTCCAGGTCACAACACTTTACATAATATATATCACTTAGAATTGCTTCAACCACTCCAAAAGATTATCATTTGATAACCATACTGGCTCGTTCTGGGGTACCACCGACACATATGCTTTTTCTATTGCTTCTCTTTTTGCCCGGGAATCGGCCCTTGCATACACCTCGGTTGTCTGTACAGATACATGTCCCAGTATGTCGCGTATGTATACCAGATTTACCCCTGCCTGAAGCAGATGCATCGCTTTGGAATGCCGCAACACGTGGCAGCTGACCTTGTCGGGTAAATACACTTCGCCCTTTTTTCTGGCCATATCAGCGTATTTGATCAGGATATGGTTCACCCCGGCCCGGGTCAACTTCTCCCGCCGGCTGTTGAAGAACAGGGGATGCTCATTATTGCAGGACTGGACAAGACGGTGCTCCTTGAGGTAAGCTTTTAACAGGCCTACCTGTTGTTCAAGCATGGGAACAATACGGCTCTTGTTTCCTTTGCCCATAATCCGGATAGTATTCAGGGTATCCAACCTCAAGCTGGACGGTGTAAGGTCAATGACCTCCTGCACCCGGGCACCTGTATCATACATCAGGGAAAGCAAAGCCAGATCACGTCTGCCCTTGACCGTATCGGTATCAGGTTGCTGCAAGAGCACTTTTATCCCTTCGATTGACAGGTAGTTCATCGGAACACTTGTCTTCCGCTTCATGGGTATAGCCAGGATCTTCTGGCATTCATACAGATGCTCGGGATGCTGATACTGTATATAGCTGAAAAAGGCATGGATCGCCGCGAGCCTGGCATTCCGGGTCGAATTTCCGTTGTTACGTTCCGTCTGCAGCCAGTCAAGGAAACCGATGACTGCTTTTTGGGTAATGTTTTCCAACGACAGCCGCGTAACAGGTATGCCTTGCCTTTCCATGTACCCTATGAAAAGAATAAAACAGTCCCGATAGGTACTGATCGTGTTCCTGCTTGCTCCCCGCTCGTGAGCGAGATAACCTGTCAGAAACCCGGAAAGGTGTTTTGAAAAGTCAGTGGGTTTCATAATCAGTCGGATTGGGGAAAACATTTATGCATATCCTGTCAATATCCTTCAGCAAACCCAGGTACATGGTCGCTACCAGCCTCACATAGTGATTTGTTGATTCGATTGCTTTATGGCCCAAATAGGTTGAAAGAATTGGTAGGCAACAATAGATATCCATGCCGCCTTCAGCCATCATCGCCAGTGAATGGACGCTGAAAGAATGGCGTAAAGCGTGAGCGGTTACGCCCCTGCCATGGGGAATACCGGCAATGGACAACAAACGCTGAAACCAGCCTGAGAAACAATCCTGAGTGATCCTTTTTCCATCAAGTGCGATAAAAAAACGGTCGTCTTTGACCATGCTGGACGGCAGACGGTCTCTGTACGAGACGTATTGCTTAAGTACTGTTGTCAAGGAGTCTGAAATGGGGACGATGCGTTCCAAGCCGTTCTTGCTGTCATGAACAACAATGGTCTGGTCCCGAAGATCAATATCCTTGATCGACAGTGCCAGTGCTTCCCCGCTTCGCAGTCCTGTAGCATAAAGTAGCCTTATGACCGCGGGAACCGAAAACATAATTTGGCGGAGGCCTTTCCTTGCACGGAGATTGTCGGCAGCAACAAAAATCCTGTGGAGTTCCTCCCAGGAATAAATATGTGGAGCGAAGTCCACTTTGCATACCGGCAAAC
>JBGSXH010000464.1:0-5842 GCA_041751515.1 Cyclobacteriaceae bacterium
GCACTAATAGGAACATCACCTCTTCCCCCTTCAGGAATACTGGCAAAAAAAGTCACCATGGTATTAACAAGATTTTGAGTCGTTACCTGAATAGAGAAAATATCTTCAGAAGAGGTCGGCCCACCACCGGAAGCGTTATTAAAAATTCCCGCGTAGTCAGTCGCTAAGCTAAAATTGGCTCTTTCGATAACCGCATTGGCATAGTCTCTGGCTTGTTCATATTCCGCTCTTTCCAAATGCACCCTTGTAAGAATAGCAGCAGCTGCATCTTTGACAGCAAATAAGCCATTACTCTCAGGTAGTGCTTCTTCTGCAAACTGCAAATCTTCAAAAATCTGCTGATAGACCTCCGCAATTGTTGCCCTCGCTGGGAACGATGCTTCATTAATATCGAATGTTGGTGTAGTCAGTAATGGCACACCACTATTAGGTGCATTAACATCTGCAGCCTGGAAAGTCCGGCCAAAAGAGCGAACCAACTCAAAGTAAGTAAAACCTCTGAGAAACCTTGCTTCCGCTTCAATTCTGCGTGCCTGATCCTGGTCTTCCATAATCGGAATACCGTTTTCAATGACATTGTTGGCGATGTTAATTACCTCATAGGTCCTTCGCCACAATGCACTGATATTTGCATTCTGTGTTAAAATTGATTTGATAAAAAAGTCTCTGGGGTCGTTAAAGGTACCTTGCCACCTGAGGTTATCTGTAGAAGCAAGTAGTTCATTGTTCATTTGATGATAACCACCAAGATAGTTTGAATGACCTAAACGGGTATATGCACCTACCAAAGCACTTTGTACATTTTCTGAGCTGGCAAACACAACGTCCTGCTCCAATTCCTGCGCCGGGCTAATTTCATCTAATTCCTGAACACAGGAGGTTGCTGAAAGGGCAAGAAAACTGCCCAACAAAATCCATTTACTATAATTTCTCATTTTCTTAGATTTAAATTAAAAACCAACATTTACACCAACAATGAATGTTCTGGCCTGTGGAGCAGAATAAAAATCAATGGACTGGTAAAGATTTCTATTTGCAAGGTAATCGGTGCTCACTTCAGGATCCCAACCGATATAGTCGGTAAAAGTAAGTAGGTTCTGGCCCGTCACATAAAAGCGTGCACTTCTGACACCTGCTCGCTCCAGCACCTGAGTGGGGAGGCTATAGCCAAATGTTACGGTTTTCAGTCTCAAATAATCACCATCAGAAAGGTATCTGCTGGAACGACTCTGTTGCCCGTTTTGTAGGCCAAACCTTGCTTGAGGGACATCAGTGATATCACCAGGATTTTGCCATCTGGCCAACTGGTCACGGGTCTGGTTGTCTACCCAGTCCATATTTCCTGACATAAATCTGTCGCCTGAGCGGTGAATTTGATAGCCACCCACCCATTGTAAGAATATAGCGGCATCAAAATTACCGAAGGTGAAAGTGTTATTCAAGCCACCAAAGTAATCAGGGTTAGGGTCTCCAAGAATCACAAAATTAGCATCGTTGAAGACATTGGTCGTCGCTCCTGGCTCATCACCATTAACAAACCAAAGTGCATCTCCATTGGCAGGGTCAGCACCGGCGTACTCGGCACCATAAAATGCACCGATCGGTTGACCGACCTGCACAACATTCATGAAAGTTCCTCCTCCATCATCAATAATGTCCTGGTCGCCAATATCCAATACTCTGTTTCTATTGAATGCGATATTGAAACTCGTATTCCAGCTAAAGTTATTGCGTT
Organism: Cyclobacteriaceae bacterium; assembly: GCA_041751515.1. Taxonomy (GTDB): domain Bacteria; phylum Bacteroidota; class Bacteroidia; order Cytophagales; family Cyclobacteriaceae; genus JBGSXH01. The sequence continues at coordinate 1,736 of JBGSXH010000464.1, forward strand.
GAATGTTGGTTGTGTTTAATACCAACTCCACTCCCCTGTTTTCCACAGAACCTAAGTTGTCAGTTATAGAAGTGAAACCAGTAGTAAATGGCAAAGGCACGTTTAATAATAAGTCGGTTGTGGTTTTATTATAATAGTCAATCTCACCTGTAATTCTGTTGTTGAAGAAACCAAAGTCAATTCCTACGTCCAACTGGCTCGTTGTTTCCCAGCCAAGCAATGGGTTGGCTACCTGCAGTGGCCGCAAACCTCCGCGGTTGGCGTATGCACCAGCTTCCCATAGGGCAAGATGCTGAAAGTTGCCGATTTCGGCATTTCCAACAATACCGTAACTTACTCTGGGTTTAAAGAAACTTACTGTATTTTTAATGTTATCAAAGAAATTTTCATCAGACATTACCCAACCAACAGAACCGGCAGGGAAAAAACCAAAGCGGTTGTCTACACCAAATCTGGAAGAACCATCATAGCGACCACTCAAAGAGAACAGAAATCTGTTCATCAGTTTGTAGTTTACTCGAGTAAAATACGATGTAAAGCGATACTGATCTAATATTGATGATCCAAAGGTAATTTCAGATGCGGAAGCGAGCTTTCTTAAATCGTCTACCGGTATCCCCTGACCTTCTACTCTGGTAATATCACGACGGCCATTCTGATACTCCATGCCTAAGGTGACATCCAAAAGGTGGTCTTCACCAAAATCTGTGATATAATTGAAGTAGTTGGACCAGTTATAGTTCACCACTTGGTTCCATCTTGAATACCCTACGCCAGTATTATCAGCTGAATTGCCTGCCAAGGTTTGGCTGCCCTGAAATCGGTCTTCATTCAAAATGTAAAAGTCAAAACCATAGTCAGATCTGAAGCTAAGCTTATCAGTGAGTTTAAACTCAGCAAAAGTCTTTCCGAGGAAACGATAGTTGGTAGAGACAAAGTCTGCGAATTGATCTTCCACTAGTCCATTATAGTATGGCGTGATAGGACGATCATACAAATTACCATCCGGGTCTCTGATGGGCGTTACCGATGGTTGCGCTACAAGCTGCATAGGATTCGAAAATTGATTATCAGCATCCACACGAACGTTCTGGGTTCTGCTCATGGCCATATTCACACCGAAAGAAACCCTTTCACTCGCCTGATGCTCCAAATTCATCCTGGCACTAATTCTTTCAAAAGCGTTACCGATAAGGATTCCTTCCTGGTCAGTATATTGCCCGGAAATAAAGAAACGCGTTTTCTCATTACCGCCACTAGCACTAAAATCGTACTGTTGAAAACCTGCTCTGTCTCTAAAGGCCTCGTCCTGCCAGTCAGAATCATGCTCTCCAAGATTGGTATGTGCTGAAAATCTATCTAATAGGAAATCTGCAAAGTCCAGTTCAGAACCTGGGCTGCCTGGCTCCTGATCAAATCTAATATCTGTATTGGTAGCGGATTCTCTCAACATCATGATATACTCATCCGCGTTAAGAAATTCTCTCCTACGCGTTTCTCTGCTGGCACCGACCAGAGCCCCAAAGTTATACTTTGTCTCACCCCGAGTACCCTTTTTGGTGGTTATGATTACCACACCATTGGCACCTCTTGAACCGTAAATAGCAGCAGCAGAAGCATCCTTTAAGATGTCGATTGATTCTACATCATTAAAATTGATATCTGCAATAGGGTTAATGGCAGAAGAAATCCCGGACTGATCCTGAGAGTTGACGATGATACCATCTACTACGTACAGCGGTTGGTTGTCTCCTGTAATGGAGGCTGCCCCTCTTACGCGCATTTTCATGCCCTGTCCTACTTTTCCAGAACTGCTTTCTATAAATACACCTGCAGCTCTTCCCTGCATAGCACCTTCAATGGAGGGTGTCGGGATATTCTCGATATCCTTACTTTGCACGCGGGCAATATTACCAGTCAGATCTTCTTTGAGCTGGGTACCGTAGCCTACCACCACAACTTCACTCAGTTGCTGGACATCTTCAAGTAAGGTCACACTAATATTACTTCTGGTGCCGGCTGTCTCTCTGATTGTTTGATATCCAATAAACGAGAAAACCAGAACATCGTCTGGCCCATCCACATTGATAGTATAATTTCCTTCAATATCAGAGATGGTACCCCTATTGCTGCCCTCCACCTGCACACTCACCCCGGGTATAGGGCTTCGGTCTTCTTCTGACACAATGGTACCCGTGACGGTGCCCTGTGCGAAGAGGTTGCCAATACTCGCCAAAAATAACAAGTTAAATAGCAGTAAAATCTTTCTCATAAGCATTAGTTTGATTGATTAAGGTTATATAATTCAGCATAATTTAATACATTATTTCAGAAATTTATTAAATACCCCTTAAAATAATTGCCAGATGTGGACGATTTGCCTGTTTTTATCTGAAATTACGCTTGAAAGCAATCAATCTCATTCCTCACTTCTGTAGATGCTTTTAATCATAAAGTCTTCGGCGGACAAGCACATACCCAATGCATCATTCGAAATTTTCCTTCTATCTCTACCTCCATCATAATAAATTATTGTATATTATAAATATAATTTATAATAATTTAACTAATAAATTTTTTATCACAATTTATAATCATTATATTTGAATATATATCTACTAAAATTAAACTTATACATGAAAAAACTATCTATTTATCTATCTATCCTTTTATTAGGACTAATAACCCTTCCCTCTTGCAAGGACGATTTATCTGATCTGCCTGGTATGGAACTGCAAGTCACCAGCACCACAACCTACGAAGAGAAATTAAAAGACCTCTCCTTGTATATGGGTGAAGTTCTAAAAGACAGAGATGCACGACGAGAGCTTTTTGAATTTGCGAAGTTAGAAGGCAACGCCAATGATGTTGAGTACAGTCTTAAAAAGTTATTTGACGAAAACGTAAACCCAAATGCAAGAACACGCGCTTCAGCTATTGTGAAGGCATTCAGAAAGGGAGGCGAAAACCTGCGACACAGCGGCGAGGATTTTGATGTTAATGAACTCATTGACTTCATCAACGAAAACGAGATTGGTATTTTAGCCCCGTATCTAGCAGAGAATTTTGATCCGGAGAACCTTAACGAGCTGACTATATCCTGGTGGACCCAAGAAAGAGAAGAGGCAGAACTGGAGAATGACCCCGATTGGGAAGGAGACACACCTGGTGTAGTCTTAAAGTTGAATGAGGCGGGTCATTATATACGATACAGAACAGGCACTGACGGTTCAGCCGACCAAATGGATGAAGTAATAGCAAACGATGCTTATGCGATGGAAAACCCCACAATTGTTTTTGGTTCTTTTGGAGAAAACTTAATTGTTCTTCCAGGTGACGGAGGTAGTGTTGGCGGAGGTGGCACATCACCATCGTCTATCGTGCGATATCCCCACCAACTTGGTGCAAATTGCACCAATTTACGACCCAATGATATTGTAAGGTACGTTATGCCAGATTTCAGAATTACCGGGAACACACGTCCATATCCGTGGGGAAATTATATGACAATATGGGCTGCAACTATGAGTGCGCATCCAAACCAAATTGTAAATGATAAAAAGATCTCAAGAGGTGATTTTAACTGGAAAACAAACTTTGCACCTGTGTTACTGACTTCATTCAACGCCACAAATGGTAATGTTCAGATAGGAATGTCCTACAAAAAAAGCAGTTATGAGGTGAACCAAATTGTGTCTGTCACTAGTGTAAATTCTAAGCAAGAATTTACAAATTCACTAAATGTTACTTTTAAGAAAAATCCCAGCAAACTGATGTTTACTCAGTCTTGGGATCGCTGTGCTGAATTAAATGGAAATTATTTAGTTAACTTTGGCAACGGCTTTCGAGGTCCTTTAGCAATCCATGAGTTTGGGTTGAGAAGAAAGAACTATAAAGTGCAGTTCACATTGGCTCCGCAAATTGTAAGGTTTAATTAATATGAAAAGAATTTACTTGTTTTTGATGAGTTCCTCCCTCCTTCTCTTAGGATTATCATTTGATTCAACGGCTCAGGATAAGTCTGAATGGTATTTTGGCATCAGGACTCTTACCGTTAGCCACCGTGGATTTCAAGAAGGAAATGACTTTGGAGCCGGTGTTTTTGTC
>JBGSXH010000465.1:0-3345 GCA_041751515.1 Cyclobacteriaceae bacterium
AATTATGGCTAAGACCAGAAGCACGTGAATAATGCCACCCGCACTGTAAGCAAAAAATCCTACAGCCCAGCCAATTATTAAAATAACCGCGATGATATACAGTAATCCACTCATAATAGTTTTGTTTAGGTTAAAAAATAAAAAATCAGGCTCCGCGAATCACCCTTATCAATACAGCAATTACAGCGATTACTAATAAGATATGAATGATGCCACCTGCACTAAATGCAAAGAAGCCCACTAGCCAAGAAATGACTAGTATAACGGCAATAATGTAGAGTAATCCTCCCATGAGATATATGTGTTTTGGTTAAAAATTCATTATCTGTTGCCATGCAACCCACAAAAATACACCCAACCTCTAAAAAAGGTTATGCGAAACATATCGCACTATATCAGCATTTTGGCAATATAATATTGGTATAACGACGGTTAAACGATATAGTTTAAAAAAAAGTCAATAACCGTTTAAAGGCCTTCATAAACCGATAACAACTGATAACCAGCATTTTCCCAGTTAAAATGATGAAGAATGCTATTTCTCGCATTGTTCTCCATTTCAGTTCTCAATATAACATCGTCATGTAGGGCAATAATTTTAGCGGCCAAATCACTCTCATCTGTTGCTTCATGCACCAAGCCTACGCCTGCATTTTCGATAACGTGCTGCTGCGCAGTACAATTGCTTACAACCTGCGCTTTCCCCATGGCCATGTACTGAAAAATTTTATTGGCATAAGTTGTGTCGTGGTGGAGATTACGCTTAAGGGGAGATATGCAAATGGCTGCACCTGCCAGATAAGAAGCAAATAAGCTTACGTCCTTCCATCCCTCTAAACTTACCTTTTCTTCAATCCCGAGCTTCCTGATTAAATCTTCCAGGTGAATATCCTCTTTATTTTTACCAACTAAAACCAGTTGTGCATTTGGAATTTTTTTCAGCACTTCCGGCATAGCAAGTATGGCGGTGTCGGTTCCTCGGCGTAGTCCGGTATCTCCCAAATAGAGAATAGTAAAAGCATTGGCCATCCTCTCTTTTATTTTTAAATCTATAGGATAATCCTGAAAAGTAACAGGATCTGCGTAGTTCGGCACTGCATAAGTCTTGCTTGATGGAATATGATAACTCCTTTCCGCCTCTGTGCGGGCTTCTTCCGTCACAAGAATTACTTTATCAGCCATATGCATCAACTTCCCCTGCCATTTATCCCATGCTCTCAGACTCACCAGTTGTTTGCCTGGAAATTGATTTACAAACCCATAATACTGCATGATATGTGGCCTATTTTCATGTAGATCCAGGATCAATGGCCGTTTTATAGGCAAAGCCGCATTTACCTTCATGACCACCCTTGCCAAGACCATGTCGTGCACATGCAATATTTCTGGCGCCACACTTTCAATAAACTGAACTACTTTTTTTTCCACGAGCCAATCAAACAACGGCCAGGGATAAACTATTGCTGACGATTTATACGTAAGTTGACTTGCTGAAAAATGCCAGACGTGAATGCCACGATATACTTCTTTATAATGCTTACCCTTATAATTCAATGAAAATAAGTGTACTTCATAACCCGCTTTTGTCAAACAAACGGCTTCATTTTCAACTCGTGAATCTGGCGGAAAGTCCGAGTCCAGAAACATTCCAATGCGCTTAGGGGTCATTTACTTCGTATTTAAATTTTATAAATGTAAATTTACATACAAGTTTCTGGCTTATCACTTCAATAAATAATTTTTAAATGCCGACGGAAAGTCTACTGCTGGCGCGCAAAATTGCTCGCAGAGGAATTTATATAAAAGAAAATATTGTCTACCTCAGGAAATCTTTTTCTTATAAATACCTTCGCTACAGGTTTATGCGACCATTGTTGAAATTTTACAATAAACTTTTAACGCTGAAGCAACCCGTACCCTGGATGTCGCCGGCTTCGATAGCCATATTAAAAGCCTTGCTTCATGATCGTATGGTGGCACTGGAATATGGCAGTGGCAGCAGCACTTTATTTTTCCATGAACGGGTCAAGAACCTCATCAGCGTAGAACATGATAAATGGTGGTATAAAGGCATTAAAAAGAAACTAAAGCAGCTGAAGGTTAAAAATGTAAACTACAAATACATTCCCCCCAGTCCTACCCCAGAAAAGTATACTGGTGATGACATAGAAAAGGTGGGGTTGATGGAGCAACACTTGGAAATGATACGCTGGGAATATGTTGAATACTTCGAATACGCCAATAAATTTGCAAATGATTATTTCGATCTCATCATCATTGATGGTCGTGCAAGGGTGGAATGTAGCATCAACTGCATCGATAAATTAAAACCAGGAGGCATATTCATTTTAGACAATTCCGAAAGGAACAGATACCAGCCCGTGCATGCTCTTATAAATGATTGGCCTTCCGTACATACCACGACAGGCCTTACCGATACAATGATTTGGTTTAAGCCAATCCTGAATGGGTAGTCTTGTTAAGCAAAGCATCGTTAGCACTGTATTTACCTATATCGGTGCCATTATAGGCTATTTTAATGTACTTTGGCTTTTTCCAAAATTCCTCGCTGCCGAAGAAATCGGACTGCTGCGCACAATTCAGGATGCGGCCATCTTATTGGTGCCATTTGCACAAATTGGACTGAGTCAGGCATTGGTGAGGTTTTTCCCCTATTACACCCGAAATAGGGAGGAAAGTGCCAGGTTTCTTAATCTCCTTTTATTACTTTCCGGCGCTGCATTTGCTATTTTTGCCGGCTTATTTTTAAGTTTTCAGTTTCAGCTTATAAAATTGTTTGAAACGAATTCCCCAAGTATTAATCAGTATTTTCCAGTTATTCTTGCAGTAATCTTTGTTCTCATGGTACAGGCAATTCTGGAAGGATACTGCAGGGCATTGCTGAAAGTTGTGGTGGTAAATTTTGTTAAAGAAGTACTTACGAGAGTACTTAGCGGCTTATTAGTGGCTTTATTTGCCATGGGTCTTGTCACCATGCATCAACTGGCAATATTACTCATCGCTGTTTATGGCCTCAGTCTCGTGTTTCTTATCATTTACCTCTGGTACCTCAAAGTATTAACTTTCTCGTTGGACCTTCATATGGTCGCCAAACCAGCAATTAAAAAGATTATCATTTTTAGCTTGTTCAGCCTAATTGGAAGCTCCGGGATTCTTATCGTCAATAAAATTGATAGTATTATGATCAGCTCTCTCGCTGGTTTGCATGAGAATGGCATTTATACTACAGTCTTTTACATTGCCGTACTGGTTGAAATGCCCAAACGTGCCATCACGCAAATAGCAGGTAGTCTGCTAGCCAAGGCGTTTAAAAAGAAGGATATG
>JBGSXH010000466.1:0-4315 GCA_041751515.1 Cyclobacteriaceae bacterium
TAATGCCTGCAAAATACAGACGCCCAAACCAAAACACACCAGCGAAGGCCGCCATAGTTTCGCCCCATTGCAGAAATAAAAATGGCAGTGTTTGAAAAGCCATACCAAAACCTGCATTTTCCAGTACCCAATCAAGCCCTAAATAGCCAGCGGCAATAGGGATAACAATAGTACTTCCCAAGACAACTTCTACAAACTCATTCATAAAACCTGCGGAGACTGCGTTCAAAGCAATATCTTCCTTGGGCCGAATATAGGCGGCATAACAATGAATGGTGCCCATGCCTACTGAAAGGGTAAAAAATATTTGCCCGGCTGCGGCCAGCCATACTTTTGGATTGGTAAGCGAATCGAACTGCGGTGTCCATAGAAAGTTCAGGCCATCCCAGGCACTGGCTTCAGGAAATAGTGCTGAACGACCGGACTCACCTAGCGTAACCCCTTTGACTGCAAGAATTATCCCGAACAAGATAAGTAGCGGCATCCCTACTTTGGCAGCCTTTTCAATACCTTCCAGTCCTTTGGACAGGATAAATACATTAACAGCAAGCACTAGTATATAGCAGATGACAGCCTCATAAGGCAACCCTGTTGTAGAATGACGAATATCTACATAGCTATCAAAAAATGCAGTCACTTCCGATTGCTGCATACCCTCGAACGTGCCTAAAAGGGAATGGATTACATAGGAAAATGTCCAAGACTCTATATAGGTATAGTAAGCTACAACTGCAATATTTGTGAATATACCGAAAACTCCTACGTACTTCCAGATCTTACTTTTAGTCATGCTATCCAGAATATACGGGGTGCTATGATTACCAAATTTGCCACCATACCTCCCGGTAGACCATTCTATAAAGAGCAATGGTATGCCCATGATGAGAAAGCAAATGAGATAAGGAATAATGAATGCACCGCCACCATTTTGCACTGCCTGGACGGGGAATCTGAGAAAGTTGCCAAGTCCGACGGCATTGCCGGCCATAGCCAGGATGAGCCCAATTCTTGAACCCCACGACTCATTCGAGGAATTTAACGCCATCTTCAATAAATATTATAGTAAAATTAAAAAGGTAGAGGAGGCTTTTCCGACTTCGAGTCAAAATAAGCATCAGACGCCCTAAAGCGTCGTTGAATCAGGCATGAATAGTTTTTATCTTGAAGGGCTCAATTAACTAAGTGATAGACAAGTTAGAAGCATATTTAGTAAATTTACTAGTTGAGATAATCTGCACAAGATATCGGTTAATGCTGATGTTTATTCAATGATATATCTATTTATTTTTCACCTGAAAATATTCTATTCATCTTTAGGCCTGCTTTGTTTTCTTCTTGTCACTATTCATAAAGCTAATACCGTCAGCGAATTATCTTGCAGCCATAGTTTATTGGCTTATATTCAAATTAAAGTGATAATTGTGATAGATAATCCGAATGACTATTGAATTTACAATTGGTTTTTTAGCTGTGAGTAACCAATATCAGCATGCACGATTGAGATATGCGTAACATCTGTTTTGCATCAGTTTTTTCAATTACAATAAATTAAAATTAAAAATAGCAGTGTTATGTATATTGCACCCATAGTAGTAAAATTGTCGTGCAATATCATAATCCTGAAAAGATTAGAATGGTCAAACAATATAAAAATGTGCAAATTGGTGCAGAATTCAGTTTAATTATAGATAATGATATTTTAAAGCAATACTTTAACCGTCCTGATTATTTATTGATGCTATGGAATAACACCAATGAGACAACCAAGTTGGTAGTTGATGACCGCAGTATCAGTGTTCCTGCTCAACAAATTACTTTTCTTACTTATAACCAAAGAGTAGACTTAGACCAGTACAGTCCTAATTGGGTAGCATTAATTTTTAACAGAGCATTTTATTGTACTCATACCAATGACAGAGAAATAGGCTGCAATGGTTTGTTATTTTTTGGCTCGGATTACATCCCCATACTGAGCATCAACAGTGAAGAAAAAGGTCGACTGCAAACTCTGCTAGCTGTATTGGAAGAAGAGTTTGAGCAAAAGGACAGCAATCAAGAAGAGATGTTAAGGCTACTGCTCAAACGATTTATTATACGTTGTACCCGATTGGCTCGTGAACAAATTGTTTCCCGATATGCCTCACAGAAAGACATCGATCTGATCAGAAAATTCAGTTTTCTAGTAGAAGAGCACTTCAGAACGAAAAGGAAAGTAAGCGACTATGCAGAAATGTTATTTAAATCGCCTAAAACAATTTCTAATGTCTTTCATCTTCATGATCAAAAAAGTCCTTTGCAAGTGATCCACGATAGAGTTATGTTGGAAGCAAAACGGTACTTATTTTATACTGATAAAACAGTAAAAGAAATTAGTAACGAATTGGGGTTTGAAGAACCTACTCAGTTCACTAAGTTTTTCAAAAAAAATAGCCTTTTGACTCCCCTGGACTTCAAGCGGCAACACCCAACAGATGATATCGGGAAAAATTGACCATACGCTGTGCATTTCTGCCCTTTCCTTAAGGCATCAAAAGTAAGACTTTTGTCATGTACATTTTAAATAATAATGATATGACAAAAATCACAGTTCCAACCCGAGAAGAAGTAAGTCCGGCAAATCAGGAAATTTTTGATAACCTGAAGGAAAAGTTAGGTATGGTGCCAAATATCTATGCAACTTATGCTTTGTCTGAAAATGCATTGCCAAGATATATGGCCTTTGCCGGTGGCAAAACTTCACTTGACAATAAGGAAAAAGAAATCGTGAACTTAGTAACTAGCCAGGTTAACAATTGTACCTATTGCCAGGCTGCGCATACTGCTATTGGAAAAATGAATGGCTTTTCAGATGAGCAGATCATTAGCATACGTAAAGGGGATGCATCTTTCAATAAGAAATATGCTGCTTTAGCCGCATTGGTGAAGGAGATTGCAGAAAACCAGGGCAGGGCAAGTGACAGTGTGCTCAATGCCTTCTACGAGGTGGGTTATACTCAAGAAAACTTAGTGGATGTAATTGTAAATGTTGGTGAAAAAGCGACTACCAATTACCTACATAATGCCACAAAAATACCAATCGACTTTCCTGAAGCACCGGCTTTATAAGCTGAATGATGTAGCAACTGATAGGTATAAGAAATGAAGACAATCAATTGGAAAAATGCAATACTTGCTGGATTTATCGGTACTATTCTATTCGATTTAACTGGGTTGGTATTGACTGGTGAGTGGTGGGATATTGCTGCTTTACTGGGAGAGAAAACAGGCCTTGGACTGGCTTATGGAGTCTTTGGTCATTTTAGCAACGGCATATTACTGGCCGTTTTGTATGCCGGTATTGCCCCTTCGTTATGGGGTCCACGCTGGGGGAGACCATTCCTGTTTATCACTGTTCAAACTATTGCATTGGTATGGTTCTTTATGTTTCCGTTAGTGGGTGCAGGCGTGATGGGGCTCAATGCAGGTCCTGAAATGGCCATAGGAAGCATGATCCGCCATTGGATTTACGTGGTACCTTTCATATTTCTGATTAACACAGATCCATTTGCCAAAGCATCATAGTTTTGGGAAATGAGAGCCCTGCGAATGTGAATGCATTTTGCAGGGCTTTTTATTATTTTCAATAAGTATATTTGATTCTTTTACTTTACTTTTCTAATGATCGGTATTTGTCAGTACTAGCAGCCCTCTTTCAACCAACGCCATGTTTGCCGGTCTAGACTCAATTTACTCGTATTGCTAACATTGACATATATGCTACGCAAGGACGAAAAAAGACAACCCAAACCTAGAATGCAGCTCTTAATGAGCTGGTCAAGTGCTAGTAACTTCCATCATTCAAAGTAGTTGTAAGCTCTTTGTAATTTTGCTGTTTGATTTAAAGAGGTTCAAGCGAAACATTAATTTTATTGTAATACAGTTCCGTTAGACCTTCGAAACCAGAGTCTGTGCCAATAATAAACCAAAGTACGCCGTCTTCAGAAGTCACTACTTCCATCGGGCGGTCTGCATTGCTTCTGTGAATAAGCTCATATTGGAATGCTTCGCCATCTATACCAATATTTCCCAGGTTGTACATATTTTCTCCATCAGTAGACTGATTGCCTTTGTCGAGATTCATTTGAAGATAACCCTGTTCGGCGTCATTGGTAATGATTGCTTCAGGTTCAAAATTTACGGCACCGCCTTTCAAGTAAACCGAGCCACCTGGGCTACCACCGATCCCGAAAGACATTAATGGGTATTGTGAGGCTAGTTCTACTTCAATGATAACATTATAGCGGGCATTCGCTTCAAAGCCTTTGACTTCCTTTTT
>JBGSXH010000467.1:0-2576 GCA_041751515.1 Cyclobacteriaceae bacterium
GTAATTTTTTGTATGATACCTTTCTCAATGAGCATGTTGACTTCCTGCTGATGATGAGAAGAATAAGGATCGACGACACGAATTTGCTTGATAATAAGCTTCATACTAAAGAAATCTGATAAAGAGTACTTCCATCAAAATGGCTAACAAGGCCAAAATTATGAAATATTTCCATAAGGACATGCCCTTTTGTGCAGATTGAATGCTTCTGGCTAACAATTCCGAATCTTCCTCCGAGAATATAGTCATATGGGCCTTGTCAGCATAATATTCTTCTATATCGTCCAGGGCATGGTACTGCAATAACGATTCATCCTTATCATAATTTAGCGCTATGCTACCGTAAGTCGCATCATCATGCACAATAGGATAGGTTCCCGCTTCAAGTCCGAGCTCACGAAGAAAAAGCCGGCGACGCATCCCCTGCTGCTCCTGCTCCGGAACAATAAGGGCATCCCCCATTTGTAATGCCAGTGTTAAATCAGCATTTACCTTTCCTCCTGATGGGTACCAGTCCACCGCACCATCCTGAAGTCGAAAGTAGAGTTGCTGCCTCTTACTAACATTCCCAAAAGCCATCTGATACATAACAGGTAAAAACAAAGCGTGCCTTTGAAAGTCTGTAAAACCTCGCTGCAATGGCGCGGTAAAAACGTAAAAATTATCCTGCTCTTCAACTAGAAACGGTCTACCTGCCCCAGTTTGTAATAAAGTTTGTTTTGCCTGTGCAAGAGTATATTTTAAGGTAACAGAAGGCATTGTAAATACAATATCCTGTTCATCAAACACCCCCTCGAAAAATGGCTGATTGAAATCGGGCTTGCGCAAAATCTGCTCAGGAATTTCGTCAGTGAGATTTTCAATATTTGTTAAAAGCCGCACTGAGGCCGGATTAGTTGTGGCAGAAGGAATAAACAGCATTGTAACATTTGCCTGTCGCAAAGCCTCAATACCACTGACTAACTGAGCCGGCAGTGCTTCAAGACCATCCCAGATAATCAAGTCTGCCTGGTCCAACCCACTACCGTCATATTGTGAAGCAGCGATGCCTTCATAGTCAAAAAGCTGCTGGTTACCGAAAACCTGGGGGATTTCCTGCACCGGCGATGCTCCCTGAATGTGAAACACCTTAATTTTACCGGAAGCCTGATTGCTGATGTAAAACTCATTATCGAATGTCAATGCGCCATCATCGACCCTGATGATTAGGTCATCGGTAAAGTCGCTGGCAGGAATGTCAAAAGTTACCTCATTATTCTGTTGAGGAACTATCTCCGTGCTCAGAGCAGATAATTGACGGTCTCCACTTATAATCTCCACAAATACTTCGGCACCGCTACCCCCACTTACACCGAGCGCCACAAGCAGTTTGTTGCTTTCCAGGTTAGCAGCGCCACTTCGCTGGACATAAACCGTATCCACAAAGACATTACTTCTCTCTTGCACAGGTATTTGGACAATATTATGATTAAAACTTGTGTCAAGTGCCACATTCGTCAAATCGTACTGGTTCATCTGGTAGTCGCCTATCCAAAACACATCAGTAAAATCCACATTATTTTGCTCAAGAATTAATCGTTGACGATTATAAACAGCACTCAAATTCCTGGAATTCCCACTTAGCGCCACCGCCTCAATCGCTTCTCGCGCATCTCTCTTATTGAGCAAGAAATTAGCTTCAGGCAGAAAGTCATTGGTAATAATCTCGAACTGTGCACCTACCGGGTAATCATCTATTATTTGTAGTGCATGCTGTACTGCCACATCCACCGCCTGTAAGTCTCCATCGGTACGAGACTCCATACTTCTGGAGTTATCTATATAAATAGATACGATATCAGCAGCTCCCTTTTCATCATTCTTTAAAACAGGACCGGCAAAAGCTACAACAAGGGCAATGATAAATAACAAACGCGTTGCTAGAACTAGCCAATGCTTAATCTTATTCTTGGTAGTTGTAGCCTGTTTTATCTGATGGATGAACCGCGTATTGGAAAAAATAATCCGCTGCGTTTTTCGAAAGTTAAATAGATGAATAACTATAGGAATAGCCAGCGCCAGTAAACCCCATAAAAGATCAGGAAAAAGAAAAGACATGCTTAAAATTAAGGGAATATTTGTGTTTGATAAAAGGAACGTTCCAATCACATCACTAGTATACTCAAATAATACGATCAATTGAATGCCATAAGTACAATTTATGTAATAAGCGACCAAATCCTCCGACTTTAAAGCGGCAGTATTGCAGATAGCAAAATTACTTGATCATTAGCAGGGCAGTCCCCTAGCCACGCCACAGCCCATCGCACATCATGGCCGGGCTGCAGCCACTCGACTAGCATTTCCCCTGCAGGCCCTCTCGGGCTCAGACAATGGCGCATCCCTACTGCGGCTTATCAGTAAGCAGTAACGCGAGATAGGGCACAGTGATGAGTAATAATCGAGGAATTGAAAGAACGGATAATACTATCTATTCCATATTACAGCGCATAAAAAAAGCCCGCTGCAATGAAGCAACGGGCTTTGATAAAAGGTTGGCGGCGACCTACTCTCCCACCTGTAACAGTAGTACCATC
>JBGSXH010000468.1:0-6183 GCA_041751515.1 Cyclobacteriaceae bacterium
AATACTCATGAGTAATTTTTCCCATTGCTGCGGACTGAAATAGGTGCCGCCATAAAAAGGCTTTTGATCCGGCGTTAAAAAGACGTTCATGGGCCAGCCTCCCTGTAAACCCATGGCATGAATGGCATCCATGTAAATTTGGTCTATGTCCGGGCGTTCCTCGCGATCCACTTTGATGCAAATGAAGTATTTATTCATAATGCCTGCCAGCATTTCATTCTCGAAGCTTTCTCTCTCCATTACGTGACACCAGTGACAGGAGGCATAACCTATGCTTAAAAGCACTGGTTTGTCTTCTTTTACTGCCTGGTCCAGGGCTTTGGCTCCCCAGGGATGCCAATCGACTGGATTGTGGGCATGCTGTAGCAGGTAGGGACTTTCCTCGTGAATAAGTGCATTGGTATATTGGTGGCTCTGCGTCATGGTTTTCGGTTTTTGATGGCATTCTCAAGTATTGCAATCTCTTCTGATAAAGGCAGATACTCAGCCAGTTGTTGCAGCTTTAGCAATAATTTTTGCTGAAAGCTGTAATGTGCAGCGGCATTTGGTTGAAATGCTTTATGCTGCAAAGATCGTTGAACCTTCTCCCATTGCTGCAAAATACTTCTGCTATGGTCTCTGAAATAAGTTTGCTGAAAATGCTCCCAGATATACTGAATGGCAACTTCATTGGGGTGTAGCATATCGGGTTCATAGAAGCGGTAATCGCGGAGGTCATCGATCATAATTTCATAAGATGGATAATAGCTGACCTTGGCATGCAACGCTGCCATTTCCTGTGCAAACACATGCAAGATGGCCTTGCTACGCTGGTTTTCCACAAAGCCTTCTTTAAGATGCCGTACCGGACTGACGGTGAGGACAATATTTATATGCTCATTACTATTATGCAGCGCTGCCAGTAAGGCGGAGAAGGCTTTTGTGATCTCATTAACTGACAAACATGCTTTTCCGAATTGTGCTGCGGGCAACTTATGACAATTATTAACTATATTATCAGTGGCATTAAACCTGTAAACCCATGCTGTACCCAGGGTGAGGAATAACCATTTGCTGTTTGCTAGCAAACTTGCAGCCGTCGATTGCTGTTTTTCAAGCAAGTTTTTCAGGTCCTCAGGACTTTCCTCTTTGAATGATGAATGATAGTCCAGATGTGCATATTGATCGTACAGAGGAACGATATGTTCATTCGGTATTGGCTTACTTTCAATTGCAGCCTGCAATTGTTGGAATATGGAAACCGGGTTGTAGCTGATGCCAAGCGGATTGATGGCGGCCGATAGTTTGTGCGCTTTTAATTTATTGCCGAGGTTTACGGAAAAGCATGAGCCCGTGAGAAGGATATTGTCCTTCAGATCAATAGGATTGCCGGAAAGCGTGGGAGTGAGGCTGGTTCGGAACATATTGTAAATGTATAGAATGCCTGTAAAACAAAAAAGCGCTCAAAATGAGCGCTTTTTAAAAATTATTTTCTGAAGGTACGATTATGCTACCACCTCGAAGTCTACTTCTTTTTTAACCTCTCTGTGTAGGTCGATGGTTGCTGTATATTCACCTAAGTGTTTCACTTCAGAATTGAAAGAAATTTTCTTTCTGTCAATATCAAATCCTTTTTCTTTCAATGCGTCTGCAAGCTGAAGCGTTGTTACTGCACCAAAGATTTTTCCACTCTCACCAGCTTTGGTGGTAATGGTTAACTTGGTGTCGCCAATGCTTTGAGCGATGTTTTCAGCATCTTGCTTCAGTTTTTCGGCTTTATGCGCGGCTTGCTTTACATTCTCAGCCTGCATTTTTTTATTGCCAGTACTGCCAATGACAGCAAAACCTGAAGGAATAAGGTAGTTTCTACCGTAGCCTGGCTTTACATTCACAAGATCGTTCTTGTAGCCAAGGCCCTTTATATCTTCTTTTAAGATTATTTCCATGATAATATTTTTTTATAAAGCGTGCTAAAGCAGCTTCTTATTTTAAAGAATCTGTAACGTAAGGAAGTAACGCGAGCGTTCTTGCTCTTTTCACTGCCTGAGCCACTTTTTTCTGAAATTTCAGGCTGGTGCCAGTAAGACGACGAGGTAAAATTTTGCCCTGATCGTTAACGAATTTCAAAAGAAAATTAGCGTCTTTATAATCGATATACTTGATGCCGTTTTTCTTGAACCGGCAGTATTTCTTCTTATTATCGTTTCTGTTAATAGGCTCGTTCATTAATGTCATGATGCTACCTCCTCTTTCTTCTTGTTAAATTCTCCTTTTCTTCTTTTGGCATTGTATTCCAAGGCATGCTTGTCCAGAACAGTAGTTACAAAACGCATGATTTTCTCATCTCTTTTGTATTCCAGCTCTAGCGCAGCAACAATCGTTGGTTCAGCTTTAAATTCGAAAAGCTGGTAAAAACCAGTCGATTTGTGGTGGATAGGGTAGCTAAGCTTCTTCAAGCCCCAGCTTTCTTCATTGATAATTTCGGCTTTATTATCAAGCAATACTTTTTTGAATTTTTCGACAGCATCCTTCATCTGAGCCTCAGACAAAACGGTAGTTAAAATGAATACCGTCTCATAGTTTTTTAAATTCATAATAAATTTAAATAGAGTTATGTATTTTATTATACTTTAGCCTGCAAAAATAAGCTATTTTATCTGAAAATCAAAACATGATATACGCGAAAAAAGGAGTGATTGACAGCCACTCCTTTTTAAATGTAATATTTATTCAGGCTTACTTCACTGTGAAGGTTTGACTTCCGATGAGGTAATTGTCAGCATACAACTCTACTGTATGATCTCCTGACTGATAATCGCCATCTTTTTCATAGAAGAAGGTGATCTCCTGTCTTGTATTGTCAAAAAGAATTTCTTGGTTGGCCGTATAAAACATTTCCTTGCCATCGACCATAAAAGTGCCGGATCCTGTGGCCACATCAAAAATTACTTCGCCATCCGGGTCGATAACTATTAGTAAAATATTTTTGCCTTCAATAGGAGCAACACTGTTTTCAGCGATATTAAAATTAACTTTTAATTGCTCAATCTGTCGATTTCTAAAAGCGTCGTCACGTTCGCGACCCCGACGGTTGACAGCAGCTACAGTAATATTTTCTGCTCTCAATCTACTTGCAACGGAAACTTTTTCATCAAGTTGTTTTCGTGTTCTTGATAAAGAAGCGATTGAATCGCTTAAGACATTTTTCTCGGTTTTTAGCCCCGTATTTTCAGAAAGTAACGCTTCGTTGAACTCTTTCAAGCGGACAATTTCCACATCTTTTTGCTTCAGCAATGTTTCGTAGCCTTCAACTTTCTGTTTTAATCTGCCAGCTTCAGCATAGGCGTTTCTTCTGAGTTGCTCTTTTTCTCGCTCCACTTCTTCTTTTGCCATTCTGAGCTCTTCTACATCGCCGCCGAGTTTTTTAATTTCCTCTATCTTCAGGTCAAGTTCATTGCTAATGGATTCCAGTTTGTTCCTGGTTTCCTCCAGCTCTGCTTCGTTGGCGCTAATTTCCGCTTCCATTTCTTTTTTGTTCTGATAATCGATGTAAAACTTCACACCATTGACAATTAGAACGACTGCAAGGAAAGTAATTATGATGGCCTTATAATTTCTCTTTTTGTCCTTGTTTTCTTCTGGGATCTCACTCATTTGGGCTAACAGTTTTCAGATTTAGTGCTTATTATTTTGTTGGTTGTATTAACTTAAAATTTATAAAAATAAATTTATGAATTTAGATGAAAATTATTGGCAAAATCGGTATTCAAAACTTGACACCCCTTGGGACGCTGGAGCTATTACGACCCCATTAAAAGTTTACTTCGATCAACTTACGGACACTACTACAAAAATTCTTATTCCGGGTTGTGGGAACGCCTATGAAGCTGAATATCTACATAACAAAAAGTTTACCAATGTTTACATTGCAGACATTGCAACGGCTCCTTTATTAAAATTTAAATCGAATAATCCGTTTTTCCCAGTAAGTCATATACTGCATGAAGATGTTTTTAAACTTGATGAAACATTTGATCTGATTGTTGAACAAACATTTTTATGTGCGTTGCATCCTTCTGAACGCAATAAATATGCCAGAAGAATGGCTAAGTCCCTGTCTAAAAATGGAAAGCTTGTAGGACTATTATTTGATATGCCGCTAAGTGAGAATGGACCTCCTTTCGGCGGAAATACATTGCTGTATAAATCACTATTATCTCCATATTTCGAAGAGGTTTCAATATCCGAATGCTATAATTCTATTGCTCCGAGAGCAGGGAAGGAATTGTTTCTTATAGCGCAAAAGCCAATTAAAAGCTTAGGATATAATGTTGCTTTAATTTCAGAGGCTTTAAGCAAACGATACCTGCATCGAAAATGTCCATTGATACACTAACTTCCGGCCTGCAAGTGATTTCTTGCCAGGCAGCATGCATTTCATCTGACCAGTGAATATCGTCAAAAACAAGTATAGAATTTTCTGTGCATTTAGCGAGGAGAAGCTCAAAGTAGTGTAGGGTGGGTTCATACCGATGGTTGGCATCGATATATGCAATTGATACACTATCAATGGCTGATAAAAGTTCAGGTAATTTTTGGTTGATATCGCCAGAAATTAACTGAATAGCCTTACTTGCAGCTGTTTTTAGAAAACCTTCTTTAGCTTTGGCAGCGATATCATCATTGCCTTCGAAGGTATAAATGGTAGTGCCTTCTTCAACTGCAGCTGCCAGGTACTGTGTACTGATACCAAAAGAAGTGCCGAGCTCAATAATGCTTTTGCCCTGGCAATACCGGGAAATATTATAAAGCAAATGGCCGAACTTTGGAGTACAAAGACTGGAGGCAGCAATAATTTTGGTAGGGGTAGTGCCAGGTTTCCAGACCGTGGAACCTGCGCCATAATCCTGGCTTCTGATAGGGTTTCTATCCTCAAGCAGTAGTTTTCTATAAGTCTCGATGGCTTCGAATTGCTGTGGCGGCGTATCAGCTAAAATAATTTCTGTATAAAACTGATAAACAAAAGGACTGTGCAAGGAATGTTCATTTACCTTGTACAGCCAGTAATTTATAAAACGCCAGGCGAGCCCTACCTTCGGTGACATTAATTTAATCTATACGGCACTACCATAGTAAATTCCGGTATGGTCACAAAAAACTGCTGACCATCAATGATGCGTTCCATGCAATACTGACCAAACATTTTGCCGATGCCGGATTTTAAATTGCAGCCGCTGACGTATTGATGTGTTTGCCCTGGTTCAAGTATAGGTTGCTGTCCGACAACACCTTCGCCCTCTACTTCACGAATAGTGTTATTAGCATCATGGATATGCCATTGCCTTCTCAACAGCTTAATGGTATTACTGCTGCCGTTCTCTATATTGATTCTGTAAGTAAAAACATAGTGAGATTGACTAGGACTCGAGTAGTCGGGCTGAAACTCTGTCTCCACACTCACTTTAATACCCTGTGTTATTTCTGTTACCATAATAGCATTAAATCACCATTTATTAAACAGCAATTATTGATTTAAGTTTACAGGCTGAAAAGGTAATATTAGATAATAGGTTAACTTAATGCCAATTCTAAGCATGCACTTTGTTTAAGCACTTTATATTAAAAATTGAAGCTAAAAATCGGCTATTGAGTTTTATGTATTGATGAATGTAACTAAAAGCTTGTAAAAAAGAAATACATGGATGTAAAAATTGAACCCGGATGGAAAACATTATTGGCTGATGAATTCGGGCAGCCTTACTTTGAGGACCTTATAGCTTTTGTTAAAAGCGAATATTCCAGCGCAACTATTTACCCACCAGGAAATCAAATTTTTCAGGCTTTTGATGCTTGTCCTTTGAATGCCCTTAAGGTGGTAATTCTTGGGCAGGATCCGTATCATGGGCAGGGACAGGCACATGGACTGTCATTTTCTGTGCAGGAGGGCGTAAAGGCTCCTCCTTCTCTGGTCAATATCTTCAAAGAAATTGAAAGCGATACCGGCAGTCCGAGACCGCGGGATGGTAATTTGCTTAGATGGGCTGATCAAGGTGTGTTGCTATTAAATGCCACGCTTACCGTGAGGGCCGCTTCACCGGGATCACATCAGAAGAAAGGATGGGAGGAATTTACTGATGCGGTCATTCAAAAATTGTCCGATACCAAAAGTGGACTGGTATTCATGCTATGGGGTGCGTATGCTCA
>JBGSXH010000469.1:0-3553 GCA_041751515.1 Cyclobacteriaceae bacterium
CTCATTCAAATTTATTCTGGCTGGTCCTTTTGCAGTAGCGAGGTAGAGCACATCATCTTTAATGACGAATGACCTCTCTTTGATAACGCCGGAAGGGAGACCGTTTTCCTGGTTATAAGTGACCACCTCGTCCTCCTGTAAAAGCAAAAGCGCCTGCGTGCTGGCCAGCCACACCTGTTTGTCCTTGATGGCAATGGCTTTAAAAGGTTCATCGTCCTCATTTCCGTCAACCTTTATTCTACGGGCTTTGAACTGATCACCTTTTTGCTCCACCAGCATAAGCCCGTCACTAGTAGCCAGCCATGGATTGCCTGTACTATCGAAAGCCATATCATATACAAAAACATTACGCCTTACATTAAAGTCATAGGTCAACTCCATGTTTATAAAAACATCATTTGCAGTATCATATGTATATAATAAGGTGGTATCGCCAGTAGCACCACAGTAAAGCTGCGAAGTACCTGATTCCCTCAATACTTTGGAATTAGCAACGCCCCGATAACTTTTGAGCTGCATTTCCTCATCTACCTTTATTAACTCATCGACACCACCAGCGAACCAAATGTGCTTGTTTCTATCTTTGAAAACATGCATGATGGCAGCATTGGTAGTATCTCTGATTTGGTGCGGCTTCTTTTCAGAAAGATCAAAATAATGAATACCTCCAAAAGCATCGCCTATCCATAGCTTATTACTATCGGCTACTATATGATCAAAGTAAGTGGTTTGTGAAGTAAATATTTCGTTGACTTCTTCAGGATACGACAAGGAATGTTCAAACAATTGCGGTCCGGTAGAATAATAAAGCAAAGTATCCGCACTGAGTGCCAGGGACTCTACCCTGTACCGGCCCGCTTTGCCAATAGGCTTTACTTGCGCCGGTTTCAGAAAGCCAATATTTTCACTACCTGCCAACCATACCTCCTGTTGTGCAGCGTCGTAATGCATATCAACGATATCATTGAATGGCAATGCAGCTACGGCACTAAAGTTAAACTTATCTTTATGCGTATAATATAAGCCATTTTCCCAGGTTCCGATATATATCGCATCGCCAATGGCGATCGCAGAAGAAACATCTTTGGGGCCTTCAATGAAGGAGTTTTCCAATACCTCACGATCGCTGTCGATTTTTAGTTTAAGCAGACCCTCCTTTCCACCGATATAAACATAATCTCCTTGCAGGATAAATATACAGGTAACATCAGTTAGTGGATAGTCAATGGGCACATCCTCCAGTGAATCTGTTACTTTATTATATGAAAGTAGCCGACCATTGAACGGAGCAACCCACATGTTGCCAAAGGCATCTTCAGCAAAAGAAAAAGACCTGTGATAGTTGATGGATTGGTAGTCAACACCGAGAAAATATCTCTGGAAAGATGTATCACTTATTTTGACTACAGCATTGGTTTCCCCAACCCAAATATTGCCATCACGATCCTCATACATCGATTTGGCATAATAGATTTGGTGGTCAGGAAGAGAATCACTGGGGTAAAAGGGCTCAAAATAGGTGGAATCTGCCGATTTTATGATTTTACGAATACCGTAATCAGTCAGAATCAGAAAGTCTCCGTTCTTGCGCATTAAAAATTTCTTGGTATAAATATCAGATAAACCTCTGTAGAGTTCTGTTTCCTGCCCATTGAAACTCACCACACCCTGATCTGTAGCCAGCCAGATCAGCCCTGTTTCATCTTTACTTATCCCTTTAATAACTTCATTGGAATACACCTTGTTGATATCATAATATTTATGATCCGAAGACTGTGCCTGTCCAAAATAGGGTATTAGAAGTAGTCCGAATAAAGTCAGGCTTACCAAACGTAGGAAGCCAATATACTTTCCAAAGCACACTTCTTCATATACATTCACAAATTTTTTCATGTGTGTATAATTGTTTTTAAATGCCATATGAAATTTTAAAGCGTAGAGCTGTCACGTTACCGAAGGTTGTTATATTTATCACTGAGTGAGTGGTTTGCCTAAATCATGTAGATTTCATTTAAAAGTCGACTTTCTAAGTCAGCTTAAAAGGATACCAAATAATAACAAAATCAAAACACTCGCATGCTCTGCTCATTACCATGCCTAAATTTGAAAAGAAAAATCAAATTAATGATCCCAATGGTAACAGATGTAAACATATCAAATTCCTTATGCGCAGAAAAAACGTGTTTCGATACTGTTAACCTTTTGTTAACCTATAAGTAACCTATTTTTTAGCAATTTAGGCATAATTAAGCTTAAAGAGGAGGATTTTATAAATTTTGCTAACCTTGAACCAAACTATAGTAAACTTCTTGTAACGGTTTTTTGTAGGAGATTTAAGTTGTAATAATATTATTGCAAACGTTAGCAAAATCATGTTACCTATGAGACCTGTTGATGTTTTACTTTAAATTTATTAAAAACACTGTATGAAACATTATTATCGATTATGGAAGTTTATGATGGTAGCTTCCTGCTTGTTCCTTTCACAAATGGTGATGGCGCAGGGAGAAACCATTAGCGGTAAGGTTACCGATGAACTGGAAGACGGCCTACCGGGGGTAAGTGTGATTGTAAAAGGCGCTCCCGGCACAGGAACAACCACCAATATTGATGGTGATTTTAGTTTTACTTTGCCTGCCAACATTACAGATCCGGTATTGGTATTCTCTTTTGTGGGTTATATAACAGAAGAGATTGCTTTGGGTAATAGAAGCACTATCGATGTGCAATTACTGCCCGATATTCAGGCTTTGGATGAAGTTGTTGTTATTGGTTATGGTACCCAGCGCAGGGCCGATGTTACCGATGCCATTGCCACCGTTTCTGAAAAAGACTTTAACGTAGGTCAGGTTACAAACCCTGAGCAGCTGATTACCGGTAAGCTCGCAGGCGTACAAATTTCTCCTACCAGTGGCGCGCCAGGTGGAGGTAGCCAGATAAGGATCCGTGGAGGTTCGTCGATTAACGCTGTCAACGATCCCTTATATGTTATCGATGGTGTGCCTTTGAGCCAGAGTGGTGACGTTGCAGGCCAGTCCAATCCATTAAGTTTTTTGAATCCTAATGACATTGAATCATTTACTGTTCTAAAAGATGCAGCTGCTACCGCTATTTACGGTTCGCGTGCTTCTAACGGCGTTATCATTATAACCACAAAAAAAGGCAAATCAAATCAGCCGCTTTCAGTAGATTTTAACTCTGTAAATTCTTTGTCTACGGTGGCTAACAGGATTAACGTTTTGGATGGTGATCAATTCCGCTCTATTGTGGAAGATCCGAATGTTCCGGTACCAGCCAATAACCGCACCTTGGTAACAGGTGAAGACACTGATTGGCAGGATGCTATATTCAGAGAAGCATTTTCTACGGATAACAACCTAAGTTTAAGTGGTGTAGTTGCAGGATTGCCATACAGACTTTCCATGAACTACCTAAATCAAAATGGTATTCTTAAAACTTCAAATCTTGAAAGAAAGTCTGCAGCACTTTCCCTCTCTCCCAGCCTATTTAATGATAGATTGAACATCAACTTAAATTTAAGGGGTGTTCTTAC
>JBGSXH010000470.1:0-2284 GCA_041751515.1 Cyclobacteriaceae bacterium
GATTGATGAAAACTTTGTCAACATTATAACGCAAAACATGTCCGACGCTATACCTGAACCAGTACAAGCATCGCTCTGGCCGGAATTCCATCACACTTATGGTCATTGGCGCTTGTGGTCGCCATTGGCTGAGCAAGTAGCGTTGTATTTTTATGCTGCAGGCACAGGTGGTGAACGCGTGGAGGAACATGGTCTGACATCCACAGCAGATGGCATTTGGGAGACCAAACTGAATGGTAATTATCAACATTACTTTTACACTTTTCAGGTTAAAATTGATGGTAAATGGCTGCAGGAAACACCAGGCATCTACGCTACCGCGGTCGGCGTCAACGGTAAAAGAGCGCAACTATTAGACTTACAAACTACCAACCCTGAAAGGTGGGCTCAAGATAAAGGTCCGGCTTTGTCAGTACCAAACGAGGCCGTACTTTATGAACTGCACGTGCGCGATTTCACCATCCATAGCAGCGCAGGAAGTCAGCATCCCGGGAAATTTTTAGGTTTGGCTGCAAGGGACACAGTGAATCCACATGGGCAAGCAGCGGGCATCGACCATTTACTGGAACTGGGTATCACACATGTGCACCTCTTGCCTGTCTTTGATTTTCTATCTATTGATGAAACCCTTGCTGATGAACCCCAATACAACTGGGGTTACGATCCATTGAATTACAATGTTCCAGAAGGCAGTTATGCGACGGACCCTTTTGATCCTGCTGTTCGCATTAAGGAGTTTAAGCAAATGGTCAAAGCCCTGCACGATGCCGGCATTGGCGTTGTCATGGATGTTGTTTTTAACCATACCGGCCAAACTGAAAATTCCAATTTTAACAGGGAAATGCCGGATTATTACTACCGGAAAAATAAGAAAGGCGCTTATAGCAATGCTTCCGGCTGCGGAAATGAAACCGCCAGCGAGCGAAGTATGATGCGAAAATTCATCATTGAATCCTGTTTGTATTGGGCTAAAGAGTATCATATCGATGGGTTTCGGTTTGACCTCATGGGCATTCATGATATCGTCACAATGAACAGACTGGCTGAAGTTTTAACCACACATAACCCAGCAATATTACTATACGGAGAAGGTTGGACTGCAGACAGGTCTCCCCTACCACAGGAAAAATTGGCATTGAAGGCCAATATGAAGCAAATGCCCTCAATAGCTGCTTTTAGTGATGATTTGCGAGACGGTCTGAAAGGCTCTGTTTTTAATGAGCAGGACAGAGGCTTCGTCAGTGGAGCCAAAAACCTGGAGGAAGTCATTAAGTTCGGCCTGTCAGGATGCATTGAACACCCGGGCCTGAATTTTGTCAAAATGAAACATCTGGACAAAGCATGGGCAGCCCAACCGTGGCAGTCCGTAGCTTATGTTTCCTGCCACGACAACCATACCTTATACGATAAACTCAAAGTCTCCTGCCCCAAAGCAGATTTAAGCACGCTCAAACGCATGCAGATGCTGGCATTAGGCATTGTGCTCACCTCACAGGGCATTCCGTTTTTACACGCAGGCACGGAAATGCTGCGTAGTAAAGAAGGGCATCATAATAGCTATAATTTGCCTGATGCTATCAACCAAATAAATTGGGTGAAAAAAGATGAACATCGTGATGTCTTTTACTTTGTAAAAGATATGATCCAGCTACGGAAGCAACATCCGGCTTTAAATATGCCCACTGCGGCTATGCTGCAGAAACATCTCCACTTTTCAGTTCCTGAGCAAGCCTGCGTAAACATGACAATTTCGCAATTTGCGAATGGAGATGAATGGAAGCAGATTAGCCTCTACTATAATGCCAACAAAACCAGTATTCAGGTAAAATTAGACTTGCCCTGGAGGATAGCACTGCTGGATGGTAATTTCACGCTCAAAAATAGCAACACTGTCACTGGTAATTTCGCAGTTCCAGCCCTATCTATAGCAATATTATATCAGCAATAACTAATGTTAATTTGAAGATACGGGTTGAAAAACCAGTTGTCCTTTACTGGTATTGAGCATGAGTTGATTGCCTGTTATGGTATATTGAATATCCTCCTGATGAAGAAATTCCTGAAATGTGGAACTTAACGCATCATCGGGGCAAGCCATTTTTGTAGAAGCAATACCGCGGAATGTCAAAACATTATCAGCTGGAAAAACCATGCCTCTCAGGCGATTACAACCGTCTGTTCCGATTACCGTGCCTGCATATAAATTCAAATTTAAGGCTGGCGACTGCCGCCCTCCTGCCGACGCTGCAATCTCCTCACCATCAATGCCTGAGAGCTGCCATTC
>JBGSXH010000471.1:0-6896 GCA_041751515.1 Cyclobacteriaceae bacterium
GCTGCCTTTTTGAGAGGTTTCCGGGCAATATATCTGGGTGTTTTCTTCAATATTATGATCATGGCCTCTGTATCGCTGGCTGCTATCAAAATTGGTGCAGTGATGCTAGGGCTTAGCCCTGTACAAACCATGCTCATCGCCTCCGTGGTGACAGTGATTTACAGCTCGCTTGGAGGTTTGAAAGGCGTCTTGATAACCGACTTTTTTCAGTTTTTCATGGCCATGGCCGGGGCGATTGGTGCGGCTTATGTTGTAGTCAACCGCCCGGAAATCGGTAGTCTGTCCGTGCTTCTTAATCATGAGGCAGTAAGTCCCAAGTTGAATATACTGCCAGATTTTTCTGATTCAACCACGCTGATTCCACTGCTGATTATTCCCCTTGCTGTACAGTGGTGGAGTGTCTGGTACCCAGGCGCTGAACCGGGCGGCGGTGGCTATATTGCGCAGCGCATGCTTTCTGCGAAAAATGAAAAACATGCTTTAGGGGCTACCTTATTGTTTAATATTACGCATTATGCCATCCGGCCCTGGCCCTGGATTATTATAGCGCTGGCTTCCATTATTATTTATCCGGATCTGCAAAGTCTGGCGACTGCCTTCCCGGATGTTGAAGCCTCTAAAATCAATGACGACCTCGCCTACCCTGCCATGCTGGCATTTCTACCGGCAGGGCTATTGGGGCTGGTCATCGCTTCTCTGATTGCCGCATTTATGTCCACCATTTCCACTCATCTGAACTGGGGATCATCATATGTGGTCAATGATGTCTATCAACGTTTTATTAACCCAAATGCTAGCCAGAAATTATTGGTGAATGTCGGCAGAGTAACCACTGTAGTTTTAATGGGTTTTTCTGCCTTGCTCGCACTCGCCCTGACCAATGCATTACAAGCTTTTCAGATATTATTGCAGATAGGAGCCGGCACAGGGCTTATATTTATTCTGCGCTGGTTCTGGTGGCGGATCAGTGCTTATACTGAAATTGCAGGAATGGTCATTTCCTTTCTGGTGGCCATTTACTTTGAGCTCATTCACCCCAATACAGGTCTTCCCCCTATTGCTGACCATGTCCGATTGCTCTACGGCGTTGGTATCACTACTGCCGGCTGGTTGCTGGTGACCTTTATCACACCTGCGGAGAATGATGCAAAGCTGATGAGCTTCTATGAGAAGATTAAACCGGCCAGCTTTGGCTGGCAGCAAATTTTGAAACGACATCCGGAAGTAGCTGCCAATACAGGGCAGTTGCCTTTGGAGCTTTTGTTATTGTTCATTTCATGCGTTACCGTATATGCCTCGCTGTTCGCTGGCGGGTATTGGCTGTATGCGAATTTCTGGCCTGCGGTCATCAGCACCGTAGTTGCCGTCAGCGGCAGTATCTGTATTTTTATATTAAGCAGGAAACTGCAGTTTACTTTAGCCAAAGATGATGAAGCTGCGTAGCCTGCGCTTTTTGCTGCTTTATTTATTCCTGTTCGTAGTGAACATAGGTATTTCCAAAGCACAACCATTGGCAGGCAAAAAGATTTATGTTGATGCCGGCCATGGTGGTACAGCCGATAGTGATGGTTTCCGTCAGGGTATCGATGGAGAAAGAGAGGAATGGATTAATCTGAGAGTGGCGCTGCTATTAGGTGCTTTGCTGGAGGAAGCAGGGGCTGTCGTGAGGCAGAGCCGTGAAGAAGATGTTCACGTAGACCTGGCACAACGTGCGGAAGAAGCAATCGATTTTCAAGCGGACCTTTTTATTAGCATTCACCATAATGCCACAGCCGATACAAGTATCAATTTTCCGATTATTTACTTTCATGGCAATGCCATGGAGAATGGGAGAAGTGTAGCCTTAGCAAAAATTGTAGGTGAATCAATTCGAAAAAACCTGTTCTATGATGAGGGCCCGTTGGAAATTGTTTCCGACCATGTCATTTTCCCGAATTCCGGTACGCGAGTGCTGCGCAATTTAAAATCTATTCCAGGCATAATTGGCGAAGCCAGCTTTTTTACTCATCCTGCAGAGGAGCAATTGCTGAAAACCCGAGCGCGTAATCAATTGGAAGCCAAAGCCTATTTTGAAGCTATTGTCAGATACTTTGATGCCAAGTTGTACTTTGTAAAAAACACTTCCGCTTTTGTGAAGCCGATTACCCCTTTTCCGGTGTTGCAGGAAGCTGAACGCAATACTCCGGAAGCTAAAGCCTGGAAAGCCCATTTTGACGAAGGTGAAAAATTAATGCAAACTGCTACAGACAAGGCTGCGATGTACAAAGCCTTACAGTATTTTGAGATGAGTATTCGGGCATTTCCTGATAGCTATAAAGCCGGCGAAGCACATTATTTAAGAGGCCTATTATACAAAATGCTTCATGATAATAAGAAGGCCGAAGCAGCTTTTTACAGGGTACGTGCTCATTACCCTAATTTTACTTTTCAGAATTAGAATTCTAAGCCACTTTGCATCGGCAAAGTATTCAAAATCAAAATTTTGTCCCGTGGGAAGCTTAATATTTTGCAACATGATGCTTATGGTAAATCATTTTTTTTCCTCATCTTGATAAAAAATATCAGCACAGAATTAATCTGAAAAGCTTAAAATTGATATTAATGAATATTTGGAATAACAATATGCGCTTTATCCTTTGTCTTGTACAGGCTAGTTTATTCATGCTGCTATCCGCTTGTGAAGAGTCTGAAAAGCAAGCAGACAATGATCCGATGAGCCAGGGTATGCAGCCGGGACCACCAAGGTTGAAAAGACTCAATAGTGGTGGGTTTAATTTTGATGTCAGCGCTGCAGGGACCAACGACAATAAAAAGCTTTTACTGTCTGTCAGAAAAAACGGTCAGCTGATCAAAGAATTTGAAGAAAACCTTAATGGCGATATATTAGAGGTGCTTTTGGGAGATTTAAACGGAAATAGCAACCCTGAAATTTACGTGTTCGTTGGTGATAAAAGAAAGAACATGTTGCAGAGTATGCGAGGATATGAATTCTCCGAGTCAGGTTATGCCAGCATTCAGTTGCCCAAACTGGAGAAGCCGATTAATGATGGGTACAGGGGCGCAGACAAGGTTGAAATTGAAGGCAATCGACTTATTCGTCATTTCCCAATATTCAAGAACAGCGACTTACCTAATGAACCTTCCGATGGCATGCGCTCTGTGAGCTATGCTTTAAACGACTCCTTGATGCTGGAGATAGCGGAAATCAACAACTTAAAGCAGGAATAGCGCAGTGGCTTCTAGGAAGCTTCACGCAATGCTTACGAGGTTAAATACCATCATCTTACTGAAGCTCACAAACAGCACATTAAACAAAAAAAGTGCAGATTGCCTGTACTCGACATCAATATAGATTATAATTATTTTTGTCAGCGGATGATAGACTATGCTAAATTATAGCTTTTTTTGACTGATCTTTATAAGCTTAAATGATCGTCATTAAATGCTATCATTTTAAGAAAACAGGTAACTACTGACCATGACCTACCAACCTTATACACCCAAAGAACATAAAGCATTCGTCGATACTGTGCTGCAGACTTATAAAATCCTGGAGAAGCAGCATGTTCTAATGATCAATCCTGACGATTGTACTGTACATTTAAACAAATCCTCATTCTGGGATGGGAAAACCGATGAATGGCGACAAAATTTTTTAAAACAGATTTATCGGTATTGCCAGCGGTCGTCCGGAACCGATCAGTACACTATTCAGGTTTATACAATCGATGAAAATACACTTTTAGGAAAGTTTTCACAAGACGAGGGTTTGTTACTGGAAAAGTGATAGACCTACATTGAGGCATAGAAAGATCTCAAAATACTTGCGATAATTGTGCTGGTCAGTTTGGTTTTCACTGCTGAAACCATAGTTTTGCATTCCCATTCAGGGGGGATACCAAAGCGGCCAACTGGGACGGACTGTAAATCCGTTGTCTTATGACTTCGCAGGTTCGAATCCTGCTCCCCCCACATTTTATTTTCAGCAGACAAAAGCGCCGTAAGGGGCTTTTTTTATGCTAAAGCATGACTACTAGTCATCAATAAGCATCAATTGCTGTTCCTTCAATGCCGCGCCCTTAACCCCATTACCTCTCCTGGCGCCTCATTGATATCCGCAATAAGTACTTTGACGGCCTGGTAATAAGCGAAGAAATTAATGAATCTATTTATATTCAAGTCAGTGCTTAACAGTCTGAAGGTCTTCCTCGTCATGCCAGGTGCCGGTTATCTGGAGAAAAAATACCTTCGAAGCATTTAATCAGGCAGTGCAAAAGCGACATAAGCGTCTCCTGATTTGGTTCCCTTTCCTCCTCCGCAGGCAATCACTACATATTGCTTGCCATCTACCTCAAAGACTGCAGGCGTGGCATGTCCGGCAGCGGGAAGTTTGGCTTCCCACAGGATTTTGCCGGTATCTTTGTCAAAAGCCCTTATCTTTTCATCCTTGGTGGCGGCAATAAAGACCAGCTCACCTGCTGTAGTTACAGGACCACCATAGTTTTCAGTCCCTGTCGGTTCGAAGCCCTTCGCGGTCAGTTCCTCAAATTCACCCAAAACAGATTGCCATTTGATTTTACCGCTATTCATGTCAATAGCCGTCAAGGTGCCCCAGGGCGGATTAATACCCGGGTAGCCATCATCTGTCAACAATCGTGAGTACCCTTCCATATAGTATTCTGGAAAAAGCTGCTCAGCGCCTACTTCAAGTTCTTTTTCGTTCTGCTCCTCTACTTTTTGACCCATCAGATACTCCACCAGTATGGCGCGTTCTTCTGCGGCAATATGGGAAAAAGAGGGCATGGCGCCTTTGCCATTTTTGATCAAAGCATTCAAATCTTTCTTATCATACGCATCATCTACACCTATCAGACTGGGGAAAGCTGGCGGATTGCCTTTTCGGTCCATTCCATGGCAATTTGCGCAATGGTTCACATAAACCTTATGGCCCACATTATCAAATTTCGGGTTAGGATTCATTTTGATCAGCCATGGCATTTCATTGGCATTGATGTAAAGCGTCTGAGTGAATGGATCAAAGGAGGCGCCACCCCACTCTGCTCCTCCATCCATTCCGGGAAATAGCACTATGTCGTGCTGATCACTGGGTGGCTCCCACATATGCCCATATTTTACATTTTTGAGTTGAGAGCGTATGTCTTTTTCCCATTCTTCGCTAAGATTGAGTATAAGTTCATCTGTATAAGCCATGCGCATAAAGGGTTCCGGCAGTGTGGGTTGTGGCTGCGTGGGCCAATTTTTTTCGCCGGATAAAGTGGATCGCGGAACCGATCTTTCCTCAATTGGCCAGACAGGTACTCCTGTTTCCCGTTCTAACACAAATACATAACCTTGCTTGGATATCTGTGCCACTGCATCTATCCATTGCCCGTCTTTTTTGATACGAATGAGGTTGGGATTGGCAGGAAAATCCCTGTCCCAAATATCATGATGGACGCCCTGAAAATGCCAGAGTCGTTTTCCCGTTTCGGCATCAAGTGCCAGCAGGGAATTGGCAAAAAGATTTTCTCCATGCCTGTATCCGCCCCAAAAGTCATAGGTAGCCGAGCCGGTGGGCACAAACACAATACCCCTATCTACATCCAGCGTCATCCCTGCCCAGTTGTTGGCTCCGCCTATTTTACTCCAATGTTCGGCATCCCAGGTATCATGGCCAAACTCTCCCGGGTGAGGAATAGTATGGAATAGCCATTCCCTTTTTCCAGTTTTTACATTATAAGCACGAATATGTCCAGGTGCCGCATCCAGCCCTTCTGAAAGTCGCATCCCAATGATTATTTTGTCTTTGTAGATGACCCCGGGACTGTTGCTGACCAAAAGAAAATCTGCCCACTCGGTATCCAGCTCTTTTTTGAGATCAACCAAACCATTTTCTCCAAATTCGCTAATGAACTCTCCGGTCGCTGCATCTAAAGCAAAAAGAAAGTTGCTGGCCGATGAATAAATACGTTTATCATCACCATCCTCCCAATATGCCAGGCCCCGGTTGAGTCCTGCCCAACTGTTTTCTCCTCCTAACAACTCGAAAGGCTCAAATCTCCACAGCAGCTTACCGGTAGCAGCATTCAGGGCAAAAACACTCATTTGCGGACTTACACCATAGAGCACATCTCCGATGACAATGGGCTGGGTCTGAATCTGACTTCTCTCGGTCGCATCACCGGTATTGAAAGTCCATGCTACCTCAAGATTTTTGACATTTTCTTTGTTGATTTGATCTATAGCAGAGTACCTGGCCGCATCATAAGTGCCACCAAAAGTCCGCCATTGGGAATAATCAGTATTGGCATGGGGCTCTTCCTGGCTACAACTGAATAAAACCGTGAAGAAAGCAATTAATAAACAAGGACTGTATAGGCGCATACTGACGTGGGGTCACACTTTTTGAATCAAAAGTAACATAGTTTATTTTTCTTATTTATGCTAAATACTTATTGATGAATAGCCAGGCTTTTCATTTTTGTATGAGCAATTTTTCGCAGATGGGCTAAGCAAACAAAGGCCAGGGATAGTAGAATGGATAATTTTAAACGTAAATTCGAGTATACAGCAATTCCAATTGATCGCTATTTTCACAAATTTGTCGTTCATAAAAAATGGTACTGCGCTCCACTAATGAGGATGCCATAGAGAATTTCTTTAATAATGCATGGGCAGCCACATTGAACATAGTAATTACTTTATTAAATTAAAATATTCAATCTTTTTTCTATCTTTAAATAAGTTTGAGAAAGCGGTTTTTTAGATTTGCGCCGAGCCCCATCCATACCCTTTATAAGAAGAAAATGAAAATTTATAATTTGATTGCGCCATCATGCATCCTTTGTACTGTTATGCTGTGTTGCTGTTTCCAAACTTCGTACGGGCAAAATCAG
>JBGSXH010000472.1:0-4771 GCA_041751515.1 Cyclobacteriaceae bacterium
GGATGAATTCAACATGAATGACTCCCGCAATAATATTGCAGCTATCATGAATGAACAAGGCAATGTATTTGGAATGATGCCATTCACGGAAAAAGCTACCCAACAATTACTTGACAATGCGGACGTTAAAGCCAGTTTCGCATCGCTTATAGCAACTGCATCCCTTTAAAAATCATATCCCAAAGTCAGGTAGAACTTAGGATTACTCACTTCATAATTTTCGATAGGCCAGGCAGTATCAAACTTAATGTAATAGCCTAAGAGCACTGTTCTGATGCCAGCACCATAGCTAGCAAGCCATGGAGTGCCGAAGTTCTTGATAACGGCTTCAAAAGGCGAGCCATCTACTTGAATAACCTCTCTGTTCAGACTGTTCTCCGTAGGATAAATTTCACTGCCATCCCAGGCCGAGCCGACATCAAAGAATCCAATAAATTGCAGATTGCGTAAAAAGTTGGAAGATATTGGTCCACTACTGAAGTATTGTATAATCGGAAACCTCAACTCAGCATTCAAGATCATTGCGTTATTCCCATTTAACCTGTTATAGTTAAAGCCCCTTAAATTTGTGACAAACTCTGTAAATAATATGTCTGAATTATCATAGAAAGAAGTGGTTGCTAACGGATTATCTAAAGACGTAGGTGCGTCAGTGCTATTAAAAAGCCAATTGTTCATACCACCCAATAAATATCGTTGCCTGTTAGGTCCGAAATTTCTGCCATAAAACAGCCGTGTAGCAAAAATCAGCTCTTTATGAATAGGCTGATAATGCCTTAGATCCATACTAATATTTGAAAAGCTTCCGGTTTGGGTGTTGAGTGCAGATATCGCAGTGGAATCTATTCCCTGATAATGATCAAACTTTATACGCCCTCTGGTGCCGGTGAAGATGTTCAATCCTTTCACTTGCGTATTATCATACACTGCCTGTGCCGATAGGCCTGTATAAATATTGGTAGAGCTCAACACGCCTTCAGTAGAAAAATTAGGCGACAAGGCCATGTTGTCGCGGTCAAAGAAATTGGTGATTGCCAGAAAAGGAGCCCCACTCAAGCGAAATTTTGTACTTAAAGGTAAAGAAGCACCTACCTGAAATTTATCCAATACATATTTCTGATTCAACGGATCGGTAAAGTCATTGGAACTTTGTACAATAGAACGTCTGTCATAGCGGACATGCAAATCTACCCTGTTTTTTAAATATTGATACTCCGCAAACAAATCTCCGCTTTGCAGGTCAGTAATGGCTAACAAACCCCCATAAAATCTATGATTTTCCAGCTGATCATTTAGCTGAATCTCCAACTGAATACCAAAGCCACGGAGTGGATCAATTACCCAACTGGTGATCAGATTGTCAGTGCTAAACCTACTTTGATAGGGAAATGGACCTAAAATTCTGCTCTGTCGATCCTGACTACGATATTGGGCCAAAAATGAACGCTGGGACCTTCTGTCCTCACGCTGTTCTTCCAATGGCGTATCTAACTCTTCAGGGTCAAGATCGAAAGTATAATTCTCAGTATCTATAATACCAGTTCCGTCCTCGAAAGCGATTTCTTCTTGCTCTATAAGTTCATCATCTGTAATTTCAAAATCCTCAAAATCTACATCAAATGAATATTCATCAGTATTGATCAGCCCAGGGTCAGCAGCATCATCTACAATGGTACCATTTAAGGGTATATCCTGCTGAAAAACGGCACTATCGACGGAAATCTGACCAGCATTTTCCAATGCATCGGTGGAGCGTAGCGCCTCTTCTTCCGTGGGACTTAGTGAGGGTTGGGCTGAGGCCCTATTCCCGAATCTTATCGTGTCTTGCCTGCCTGCAGCATTTCTCTCTTCTCTTAGTTTTCTGGTCAAATTTCTGGCAAGAATACGATCTTGCCTTGGAGATTGAGGAGAAAACACATTTTTGTTAAAATCAAACTGAGGCAAATGGTATACTGTGGCATTTCCTTCATTGTACATAATCATGCCTAGCTGCTCTTCATTACCGATGTCGTAATCCAGTACGCTCTGCTTAAAACTGGTTACTTGCTGGTACATCCGCTCTTCTATTCGAAATCGAAAAATATTCCAGATGCCTTTCTGATCACTTAGATAGTAGAATTCACGATTATTCATTGGAATAGGCTTGATATCCTTTGAGATCGTATTGGTGAGGCGGCTTAGAACCTGGTCAGTAGTATCTACATGGTAGACGAATAGGTTAAAATTTTGCTCAATTTCCTTGAGCGACGGTACGGATTTACTGTTGAGAGAATCGCTTACACGATTACTTGAAAAGACCACAGCATTTTCCCCAGGAATGAATCGGGGATGCAGATCATCATAACGATCATTGGTCACTCTGCGTACTGAGGGCCTGTTCACGTTCAGCAGAAAAATATCCGACTGCCCCTTTACCATCGCACTAACAACATAAATATTGCCATTGCCAGCGAAATCAAATGCCGTAATTTGGTCAAACCTTTGTAAATCGCGAAATTCACTTCTGGAGGAATTAAGATCATAAAGCCATAAACCATAATTCCCGGATTTTGGGCGAATGACGCCGAGAACATTGTCATCCTTCCAGCTTAAAAGTGGCACCTCCTTGTCTACTTGCTGGTCTATCACCTTGTATCCACCTTTTGTAATTTTCTTCCTTTTTCCGGTTTCTACATTTTTAACATACACGGTATACCGTCCATTGTCATTTTCCGAGTAGGCGAAATGGCGGCCATCAGGGCTGTATCTCACCTGATGATAAACATAACCTTTACGGTTTTTTCTTCTTACTTTAAAATCATCTGAAGGAAGCACAAACTCTTCAGCCAGTTGCTCATCCATTACCTGATAAAATCTTTGCCAGTCTTCTAGAAAGATTCTAAATGGCACACCCAGCGTATTCACAATACTGGATTCTTCATTTCGTATAATTCTGGTAAGATTAAGTATATTCGAAATATTCCCTCTTCCGTAATTTTCCGCAATATAATTCCAGATCGACTGTCCGGCGAGAGCAGCTTCTTCACCACGCAATCTTGTGGCTTTTTTAATTCTCTTTCTTGCAACCATATCGCGCATATAGTCGTCCATTTCTATACTCCATCCTTTAGCTATATAGTGCGTGGCACCTTCAATAAACCACTCAGGCAAAGAAAGCAAATAGGCGCTTTGGAGCATATCTGAAAAACTCCCGCCAAACATCATATCACGAATGAGTATGTCGGAAAGTTTATACAGCAATTCCTTTTTAAAGCTGTCAATGTCTCCAGTATGAGCTATTTCTACCTGCAGTTTGACAAAGTTGGTTTGCCCACCGATCGTAAAATTATTCTCATTCAAGCCTACATTGCTCTGCTGAAGGTCATGAACGGAGTTATATAGGAAAATTTTGGTTTTAGCATAGGGAGCATATCCTATAAGATCGGTGATTCTGTCAAATTCTTCTTCCAGGTACTCAGCGGCCATCTTTGCTGCCTCCTGCCCATTATCATAAAAGTGCACATCAAAATTATCGCTACTGTATTGCCGCCAGTTAAAAGCCTTATACTGCAGCCGATTCTTGCCAAACGATTCCTGCGATTCCTGAGCGCTAACCAGGAAAGACGTCGCCAGCAGCAGTGTTACAAATAAATATCGAATTGTAGCCATTCAGCTAATTAATTAAGATTGATGATATAACGCATAAAACCTGGAGATATTCACTTCTGGCATAACTTCGCTGCCATTAATGCTCTCCAGCAGCATCTTACTAAAAAATGGTGCTAATGAAACACCTTTTGCTCCTAATCCATTCAGTATCCATACATTTTTATACTCCGGATGATGCCCTATGATTGGCCTTCGATCCTTCGTGGCAGGTCGAACACCGCTGACTTGCGCCACAATATCATAAGGTGCTTCTATTAATGCTTCCAACTTATTCACTAACTCCGTCCTCGCTTCATTGGTTGTACTATCGGATAAATCTTTCCAATTATAAGTTGCACCTACTTTGTAAAGTTGCGCTCCTAAGGGAATTACAAATACTCCCCTGTTAATAATTGCCGATAGCGATTTTTGCATTTTAATATACAAAATTTCTCCTTTAACTGGCCTAAATGGTAGCCAATTAAATAAATCATTTGTAGCAACACCATTACCTTCAGCAAAAATTATCTTTTCTGCTTGCAGTCCCTGAAAGTCCACCCCTTCATTTGCTATATTTAACTGACTATAATCGAACGCTTTAGAAATGAGCAGTTCATTTTCGATAAAGAATTGTCTAGCTGCGGCAATAAATTTAGCTGTATCAACAAAACCAGCATTTTTAAGCGTAATGCCGCCGAAGGAATTTTTTACATCATCCACTATCGAAGTATCATTTATTGCCCCGATATAATCAGCATACCGTGGCTCAGCGCTCTGCCCCATCCAGGTATTTTGTTCAGTATAGTTCAGAAAAGGTCGATATATAGGCTTTTCGTGGAAGAAACTTTCCTTCAATATATGTTCTGCTCTGCGGTAAAATTTATTGAGCTCTGGGAATAACTCATCGGCAAGCCAGGTAAGGGTCATTTTTTTGCCTGTAATGGGATTGTACAAGCCTGCTGCCACGTGAGACGCAGCACTTTCGTGTCCTTTATCAATAATCCTGAACGGAATTTCTTCCTCCCAAAGCCTTAAAGCCAGGCAGGTGCCTGCCAACCCCTGCCCCACTACGATCACCTTTGCTTGCATAACCCAAATTAAAAGAACTTATCTTGAACTTTGACGATTATTCATACAAATTTGC
>JBGSXH010000473.1:0-3425 GCA_041751515.1 Cyclobacteriaceae bacterium
CTTTAGCAAACGATGAATGGGCTGTTTGCTTCTTGAACAGAAGCCAAAGCCCAAAAGACATTAATTTCAACTGGCAGCTCGAAGATGTCAGAGACGAGATTTTCGAACATGCAACAGATTTTGCTAACGTAAAATATCAACTACTTGACCAATGGACTCATAAAAAACTAGGTGATACAGCAAAAGCACTCAAAATCCAGGTGCCCGCTCAGGATGTTGTTATGCTTAGATTGTCCAAATAAGTTTTTCTTCACTAAGTAGCGTAGCAAGTCAGCCATACAAAAAGCACGAAAAAACATTGCGTCTTTGAGTGAAAAAAACATCGGATGCAAATATTTAGAGAACGAAATACCAACTATTAACTTTATTCATCGTAATATTGCAATATAATATTATAGCAATGGGTATCACCAAATCAAACTTGTTTACAGCGGAACAGAATGCGCTCGCAAAAACCGCCAAAATGCTGGGGCATCCTGCGCGCATTGCCATTATTGAGCACCTCATCAAGGCCAATACCTGCGTCAATGGCGACCTGGTATCAGAATTGGGATTGGCACAGGCCACCATTAGCCAGCATTTGAGAGAATTGAAAGATGCTGGCATTATACAAGGCACCATTGAAGGGGTTTCTGTCTGCTATTGCATCAACCCGGAGCGCTGGGAAATGGTACAAAAGCTTTTCCAGGGTTTCTTCCAAAGCTTTCCCCGTCCCGATGCCAATAATTGTTGCTAATCACCTCATTAAAACTTACTAATATGAAAACTTCAGAATTTATAAGCTTACTGCAAAATCAGCCCAGCACGCCTTTAATGTTTGAATACAAGCCAGGCATGTTTGTCAGGGCCGATTACCATATCACCGAAATCAATAACGTCAGCTACGATACCGTGGACTGCGGTGGACTGCAGAACGAATGGCAAGAAACTCATATCCAACTTTGGGAAAATGAAATACCGGAA
This sequence comes from Cyclobacteriaceae bacterium, assembly GCA_041751515.1. Lineage (GTDB taxonomy): Bacteria > Bacteroidota > Bacteroidia > Cytophagales > Cyclobacteriaceae > JBGSXH01. The sequence continues at coordinate 964 of JBGSXH010000473.1, forward strand.
CCCGGGCATCAGGTAGACACCAGCAAGGCATTGCAAATTTTCGAAGTAGTGCATAAAGTCAGGCCTACTTTCCAGGATACCGACATCAAATTCGAATACGGAAATGCCGCCTTCCCTACCGCCGTGTTGCCGGTCAGTGACATCGTAAAAAGCGACAACGCCCTTATCGTTCACCTTGTCCAGGACCAGACCACTTGCAAAGCCAAAGACCGTGCTACTACTGACGATGAAAAAGCAGCTGCTTGCTGCGCACCGCCGGTAAAGCAAAGCATTAGCCTGGAAAGCTTATCCACTGCAAACCAATGTACGCCCGGTGGCGGATGCTGCTAAATCAACTTAAGATGACCACAACTACCTACCCTGCTTTATCGACCACCATCGAGAAAGCAAAACAGCTCACAGTGCCTGAAGAACGGAAAGCCGTTCTTCAGCATTTAATCGCCTACATCAGGCAAGGTATTGCGCAAGATGAGCCTGTTTTGCTCAATTTTATTTGTACGCACAATTCCCGCCGCAGCCAGCTCTCACAGATCTGGGCACAAACTGCCGCCGACCTTCATGGTGTTGAAGCCGTATGCTATTCGGGCGGAACGGAAGCCACTGCTTTTAACGAACGCGCTGTAGAAGCCATCAAAAGGGCCGGATTCAGAGTCAGCAAAAATGGCGTTGAAAATCCGAAATACTATATCTTTCATGCCGATGATGCCAACCCCATCGTCACTTTTTCCAAGGTCTATGACGATGCTGCCAATGCGCAAAATAATTTTGCTGCAGTCATGACCTGCGACCATGCCGATGAAAACTGCCCTTTTATACCCGGTGCCACCCGCATTGCCGTGCGATATGAAGACCCTAAGGCTTTCGACGATACCCCTGAAGAACCGCAGCGCTACGACGAACGCAGCATGCAGATCGCCTCAGAAATGTTGTATGTTTTCTCACAAATAGATTAAAATGCCCGATCAAAAACAGATTGCCTTTTTCGAAAGATACCTCAGTATTTGGGTGGCTGCATGCATCGTTCTGGGCATAGCCATCGGCTATCTGGCTGGCGACAACATCGCATTTTTAAGCGATATGGAGCTATATAATGTCAATATCCCCATGGCCATCCTCATCTGGCTGATGATTTACCCAATGATGCTTCAGATCGATTTTTCCAGCCTGAAGGGCGTCAGCCGAACACCCAAGGGCCTTTTGCTCACACTGGTGGTCAACTGGCTCATCAAGCCCTTTACCATGGCCTTCTTTGCCTGGATTTTCTTCGATAAAATCTATGCCGCATTCATCAGTCCGGAACTGGCCGGAGAGTACATTGCCGGTGCCATTTTGCTCGGTGCTGCGCCTTGCACTGCCATGGTCTTCGTCTGGTCTTATCTCACCGACGGCGACCCCAATTACACTTTGGTGCAGGTCTCCATCAACGACTTAATCATCCTTATCGCCTTTGTCCCCCTTGTGGGCTTTCTGCTGGACATTACCAATGTAGCGATCCCGTACAATACGCTCATCGCCAGTGTAGTCATATTTGTGGTCGTCCCACTTGTAGCGGGCGTAATCACCAACCGGTTGCTCGTCGGCGCCAAAGGCGAAACATGGTTCAAAGACAGCTTTCTGCCCCGTTTAAAACCGATAAGCATCATCGCACTTTTGCTGACCTTGGTGCTGCTGTTTGCCTTCCAGGGACCCAACATTCTGGACAATCCCTTCATCATAGTACTGATCGCCATCCCGCTGATCATCCAGACCTACTTTATCTTTTTTCTCGCCTGGTTTGGTGGGCGTAAGCTTAACCTGCCCCACCCCATTTGCACGCCCGCGGCCATGATTGGCGCCAGCAATTTCTTCGAGCTGTCCGTCGCCGTGGCCATCGCGCTGTTCGGCTTGGAAAGCCCCGCCGCGCTGGTGACAGTAGTCGGTGTTTTGGTAGAAGTCCCTGTAATGCTCTCCCTCGTCAAACTCGCCAATAAGTGGAAATATTGATGAGTAATTAAAAGTTTTGGGCAGTCCGCCGCCACCCTGCAAGCCTCGCGCTGGGCTGGCAGCGGCGGGCTTTCGGCACTCGCCGGCCAGCTCGCAAAAACCTACTTCGGGCTCAGACAATCGCCTCAATCCCTACTGCAAAAGCCGTGACCTACTGCCAAATCTCCCAAACATCCATCCCTACCGTACTAGTAAGTCATCGCTATATTCGCCAGGCAAATCAATCTTCCTTCCTATTTAACACATCTCATCTATCTAATTTTATGCTCTTAAACTTTGACTGCCTCATGACAACGATTGCAAAAGCATTTGAATAACCTTATCTTAAGCTTTTCAGCCCTAACAACCTTTTTATGCTATCCCACTATCTTTTGTTGTTTGCTCTCTTTTTAATACCAATGACAGCCTTTGCACAGGAGCAAAATACTGACAAAGTCGACATGGTTTTGGCTGGGCTCAGCCATGGTCATGCGCATTGG
>JBGSXH010000474.1:0-1588 GCA_041751515.1 Cyclobacteriaceae bacterium
AGTCCGTTGAAATAAATGTTTCAATTGCAACTACTGTGTTTTTTCTAAATCTTGACTGATTGAACTTGTCCTTGAAGTTCGCTATTTCTGATGGTTCTTCATGAAGACTTTTGCCAATTCCGTGTCCTGTAAGATTCTTGATCACTTTATAGCCCCGTTTCTTGGCCTCTGTTTCTATTAAATATCCAATGTCTGATATTCTCACTCCACCTCTAATGTTTTTTATGGCTTTTTGAAGAACTTCTTTTGAGGTGTCAACAAGCTTTTGATGTCCGTTTTTATCCTCGCCAAGCACAAATGAGGCTCCGTTGTCAGACCAGAAACCTTCTAATTCTGCGGAAACATCTATGTTAATCAAATCACCTTCTTTTAGAACTTTCTTTACTGAGGGAATTCCGTGGCAAAACTCGTTGCCTACGCTAATACAGGTCCATCCTGGGAATTTGTATGTTACAAAGGGTGCCGAATTCGCCCCAAAACTTTTTAGAATTCTTCCACCGAAGTCATCAAGTGCCTTAGTAGTCATACCCGGTCGGGCAAAATTTTTCATTTCTCTTAACGTGTAAGCAACAACCTCACTTACCTTTTTCATTCCGATCAACTCTGATTCTTTTGTTATAGACATAAGTTTCCTGCCACAAATAATTAAATTAAAACCAATGATCAAAAATTTCCACCTATTGATACAGATGGAATTGAAACGTTCAAAGCGGGTATCAGTGGATATACAAGATGTTCACCCACCAACAATCCCGCGCTGCCGATGTAAAACATTTGGCACCCCAGTTCCCATTATAGAAGTAAACTGAGGGTGATTTATATTGCTGCGGTAAAAATAGAAAAAAGGATTACTTTGGCCAACTGAGGTCGTCATAATAAAGACTAGATTTTCAGTGGTAATTTATACAACCTTAATTTTCCGTTATTTTTTCGACAATTTGATCCTTTACTTTTTTGGGGAGGATATCGTTTGGGTTACCTTCTGTATTTACCCACTTTTTTATGGCTTTCTCTATAGTTTTGCTTTGGTGTTGGTATAGGTTGCATACCAGGCATAATTTTACATGAAAATAAAGTCGAAACCGTTCTACCAAAGAAAGCCGATACACAGATTTTTTCTCTATTAGAAATGTGGCTTCTTTACATGAAAGAAGCATTTTGGTCATCACTTTTTCTACGTTCATTTATGGGAGGTCAATTAGCGCCAAACCAGTTAACTTCAAGGCATTTTTTTAGAAGGAGTTTGGCCCTGTGTACTACCTGCCAATAATTAGTCTTACTGATTTCCAGTTCCTGACAGATTTCCATTGTTTCTTTATCAAAAATGTATTTGGAAATAACGGTTAAGCGCCATCTGGGAGGCAGATCATCGATGCAGATATTCATTACATCGTTAAAGGCAGGATCATCCAACAGATTCGTTTCATTGGACCAGGCTTCCTCCAGACCATTTGCCTTCCAATTTCCATTGGAGTTAAAAAAACTGTCGGTAAACTGAAACATCTGATCATCTAAAGGCAGGGTCTTCCTTGCCGATTTTCTGTAATGGTCGACGATTTTATTGTTCAAAATCCGTAGCAACCAAGTT
>JBGSXH010000475.1:0-4129 GCA_041751515.1 Cyclobacteriaceae bacterium
TTGCCAGAGTTTCATTAAGTATATTTTTTTTGATTGCCACTTAAGGTGGCTAAATGTACAAGACCAATGTATGGGATTACCTATTTCCTGCCATTAAAAGCTGTCTGAACATCGTTTCAAACAGTTGGATATAAAGCTGAATACCTTCCTTAATTTCAGCTGTGTAAATAAATTCATCTGCCGTATGAGAGCGCGCGGAATCGCCAGGCCCTAATTTTACCGATGGCTCAGGAATGACAGCCTGATCTGAGGTCGTAGGACTTCCATAAGTCTGTCGATTGAGCGATAAGCCTGCCTGTACAAAAGGATGCGCTTCGGGTATATAAGATGGTTTTAGCCGCATAGATCGTGGCTGAAGCTCAGCCTGCAGCTTGTCGCCTAAAATTTGCATCACTTCCTCCATGGTATAGGCTTCTGTCAACCGAATATCTAAGGTATATTGACAACGGTCGGGCACAACATTGTGCTGGGCACCAGCCTGAATAATGGTGGCCGTCATTTTCATTTCTCCGAGGTGTGGAGAAATCTTCTGAAAACGATAGTCACGGATCCAATTGAGATCATCCAAAGCCATGTAAATAGCGTTCTTCCCTTCTTCCCTTGCAGCATGCCCCGATAGCCCCTTGACGACAGCATCCACTACCATCAATCCTTTTTCAGCCACAGCGAGCTGCATCTGCGTCGGCTCACCCACTACCGCAAACTCAATTTTGCCTATACGAGAAAGTATAGATTCCAACCCATTCTTTCCTGATATTTCCTCCTCAGCAGTAGCTGCAAAAATGAAATTATAGGGTAACTCTTTTTTGTCATAAAAGTAGCAAAAAGTGGCTAACAAGCTTACCAGACATCCGCCGGCATCATTGCTTCCCAAGCCATATAGCTTACCGTCGACGATGTCCGGTGAAAACGGATCGCGGGTATAGCCACTGTTAGGCTTGACCGTGTCATGATGCGAATTGAGTAAAATGGTCGGCTTTGAAGCGTCATGATAAAGGTTTTTAGCCCAGACATTGTGCTGCAGTCTTTCACATGAGATACCCTTATCTTTTAAAAACGAAGCAATTCTCCCAGCTGTTTCATCCTCCTCTTTACTGAAGGAGGGGGTAGCAATTAATTCTCGCAGCAGCTGAAGTGCTTCTTCGTACAAAATACCAATACTATTTTCGTTCATACTTAACCCTTTTTATCTTAAGTAGTCTGCTGTATTGATCAGGTAATAACGACTGTGCCTCTCGGTAAACCGTTCTTATCTATATCTGCCAAAGCATTGGCATGACCAAGCCAAACCGTATTGACACCTTTCGCCTTGGCCTTAAAGGCATTTTCCAATTTAGGCAACATGCCCGTATGAATTTTTCCTTCAATTTTAAGTTGTTGATAAAGTAATGCATCGAGACTTTCGATTAGCGTTGCATCATCGTCAACATTCTCCAGGACGCCTGACTTTTCGAAGCAGAAAAGCATTTTCACTGTATTGTTTTTAGCCAATGCCGTAGCCAGTGCAGCTGCTATGGTATCCGCATTGGTATTGAGTATTTGCCCTGCTGCATCATGGGTAAGCGGACAAATGACCGGCGTTATGTCGGCAGCAATTAAAGCTAATAATACCGAAGTGTTGACCTGTACAATATCGCCAACAAAACCATAGTCTACAGGTTGTGCTGCTCGCTTTACAGCAGTAATCAGATTGCCATCCGCCCCGCTTAATCCGGCTGCATTCAGGCCTGTCTTTTGCAGACCGACAACTATATTTTTATTGATCAGCCCTCCGTAGACCATGGTAACAAGGTCTAAAGTCGCAGCATCTGTCACCCTGCGCCCCTGCACATATTCAGGTATGAGATTTAACTTTTTCCCCAATTCAGAAGCAACTTTGCCTCCTCCATGCACCAATATTTTTGCACCAGCTATTGTAGAGAAACTGGTTAAAAATGAGGCAAGGGCCGCATCATCATCAATGACATTGCCTCCAATTTTCACAATGGTGATCTCCATTTTTTATGGTTTTATAGCAAGCTTTTTATAACTGCCTGCGCTGCAAAAATTCGATTATATGCCTGCATTTGCACCAGGCTTCTGTCGCCATCCAGTATTTCGTCGGACAGTTCTACGTTGCGTCTGACAGGCAGACAATGCATCACTTTCGCATTTGGCGCATCTAGCAGATGTTTTTCTGTGAGCATCCAGCTTTCATCCGTATTATGTACCTGCCCATATGCTTTGAATGATGACCAGTTCTTTACATAGACAAAATCAGCATTTTCCAGCGCTTCTTCATGATCGTGTAAAATCGTGGCACCTTTCGTAAAGCGCGTGTCCAGCTCATAACCTTCAGGATGAGTAATGACCAACTCATGGCCTGCCGCCAGCGTCCATTCCGCAAAGGAATTAGCCACAGCATGAGGCAATGCTTTCACGTGAGGTGCCCAGCTTAACACAATCTTTGGCTTTTTTGCAAGCGGTTTGTGTTCGTCTATCGTCAACATATCTGCAAGACTCTGCAGCGGATGCCTTGTAGCACTCTCCAGGCTAATCACAGGAACGCCAGCATATTTTATAAACTGCCGGATGATCGTTTCAGCACTGTCCTCTTCCATGCTTTGCAATTTTGGAAAGGCCCGTACCGCCAACATGTCAAAGTACTGGCCCATAACGGCTGCGGCGTCTTTAATATGCTCTACCGTCGTACCATTCATAATGGCACCATCTTCCATTTCCAAAGCCCAACCTTCCTTATCGTAATTAAGGACTGTGGCACGCATTCCCAGGTTTTGGGCAGCCCGCTGGGTGCTTAGCCTGGTTCTTAAACTGGGGTTCAGAAAGATTAAACCAATATTACGGTCTTTTCCAATATTTTGATGTGCCAATGGGGCAGCTTTCAATTGCCTGGCATCCGCGATCAATGCGGCAATATCGTGCACATCTTCAACTTTTGTAAAATGCATAATTATGTATTAAAATGCTGAGGCTTTCAATTTCAACCCTAAAGATTCTTCAAAACCGTACATAAGATTCATATTCTGCACAGCTTGCCCGGAGGCTCCTTTCAATAAATTATCGATCGCAGAGAAAACAACCAATTGCCCGTCCTGCTTCTGCACCTGAACGACACATTTATTGGTATTAACAACATGCTTTAGCTGGATATCCTGATCACTCACCCAGGTAAATGGCGCGTCCTTATAATAAGCTTCAAAAGTTTCCAGCGCATCTGCCTCGCTTCCTTCAAAGTCAAAGTAAGCAGTGATCCAAATGCCACGGGAAAAATTCCCCCGATAAGGCACAAACCGAATCTTTGGCGTTACAGCTGTATTGAGCAGCTGAAAATTCCTGCCAATCTCTATCAAATGCTGGTGATTGAAAAGTTTGTAGACCGATGTGTTTTGATTGCGCCAGCTGAAATGACTAGTATCCGCAAGTCCTTTTCCTGCACCGGTAGATCCGGTGATGCCACTAACATGGACATCCTTCCTGATCCAGCCTTGAGCGATGGCAGGCAACAAAGCGAGCTGAATGGCCGTTGCGAAACAGCCGGGATTGGCAATTCTATCGGCTTGCTGAATCGCAGCCTTTTTCAATTCCGGCAAGCCATAAACAAAACCCTGGCTTTCGTCCCGAAAATCGTGACTCAAATCTATGATTTTTACGTCTTTCGGTATGGCATTAGCTGTCAAAAACTTGCCTGCTTCGCCATGACCCATGCACAGAAAAAGCAGGTCTATCTCCGTATGAAATGCTGCAGAAAATAATAATGTCGTATCGCCCAATAAGTCAGGGTGCGCATGATGCAGCGGCTTCCCCGCCTGACTATTACTATGCACAAAACTAATGGAGACAGCCGGGTGATGCAGCAACAGGCGCAGTAGCTCACCTCCGGTATAGCCTGCCCCACCCATGATGCCTACTTTCAATGAATTCATAGGCTTTTTGTATCATTTACCTGGTGAAAAATAGATGTCTGGTTGCCGAATATTTTCGCAAAACCTCGAACATCTTCTCCAGTCCAGACATTGTTCATTTCCCCATAATGGCCGAACTTGGCAGACATAAGATCATGGTCAGATGTTATGCCGGAAATTGTATAGCGATAAGGGTGTAAGGTAAGTGCGACAGTGCCGCTAACAAA
>JBGSXH010000476.1:0-6255 GCA_041751515.1 Cyclobacteriaceae bacterium
CCGCTATTTCTGAAGCCTATACCAAAAAGCACAGCACTATGCTGAAGACTTATGAAGTTGCCATTAAAGATGGCACCAGCCTACTCACGCCTGAAACAACATCTAATTAACATTCATGGACCAGTTCAAATTCGAGGAACATTCCCACAGAAGATATAATCCACTTACCGCCGAATGGCTGCAAGTATCGCCACACAGAGGTAAGAGACCCTGGCAGGGACAGGAAGAGGATACCGCCGCTCCGCAGAGACCAGCCTACGATGCACAATGTTATCTGTGCCCGGAAAATACGCGGGCCAACGGTCTTACGAATCCATCTTATACCGGAACCTTTGCTTTTGATAATGACTTTGCTGCCATTGCTGAAAATATCCCGGAAGGAAAACTGGAAGAAGGGGAATTTTTTCTTGCAAAGAGTGAAAAGGGTATTTGCAAAGTGATCTGCTTTTCACCCCGCCACGACCTTACCATTCCGGAAATGGATGAAGCAGCCATAGCAGCAGTAGTACAATTGTGGAAAGATGAATATGTTGATTTGGGCAAAAAATCCTTTATTAATTATGTTCAGATCTTTGAAAATAAAGGGCAGGTGATGGGTTGCTCCAATCCCCACCCTCACGGTCAAATATGGGCGCAGCAGTCTATCCCTGATGAACCCTTAAAGAAACAAGAAAATTTTCTTAAGTATTTTAAGAAGTACAATAAGAGCATGCTGGTAGCTTACGTGCAGGAAGAGCTTAAAAAGCAGGAAAGAATTCTTTTTGAAAATGAACATTTCGTCGCCTTGGTACCCTTCTGGGCTATTTGGCCATTTGAGGCAATGATTGCACCCAAACACCACATTGCTTCTTTAGCGGATATGGACAAGGACATGATGCAGTCTTTAGCGGCAGCCTATAAAAAGCTAACGACATTGTACGACAATCTCTTTCAAACCTCTTTCCCCTACTCTGCCGGTATTCACCAGGCCCCAACAGATGATGAAGCACATCCGGAATGGGACCTGCATATGGTTTTCTACCCTCCGCTGCTACGTTCTGCTTCTGTTAAGAAGTTTATGGTTGGCTATGAAATGCTGGCTAATCCTCAGCGCGATATTACGCCTGAGTCCAGCGCTGCATTGCTAAGGAAATTACCGACTGTCCATTACAAACAGTAACTGCCTTTCAGTTCAACTTTTTTGATCTGCCACACTGCTGCCAGCAGTTTGAGGAATGTGCAAGTCAAGATTGAGGGCTTTATTTAATTTTTCAATAAAATATGCTGAAAGCAAAGGCGATGCTTTTTCAATATTTTGATGCACGAAGAAAAATAACGACTGCAAGCCCTGCTCCTGCCATGCTTTAATTCTTTCAACCCAATCATCCAGTCTCTTATAATCGCTGTCGTGGTTAGCGCCCACATAGCGGATGAAGGCTACCGGTGAAGTCAGGCGCATGTCTAGCATATCGCGCCGGCCGGCAGTATCTACAATAACGTTTGTCCTTTTATGCTGCTCCAGCAATGCATAAAATTGTGCTGCAGCCCCTTTTTCTTCAAACCATGTTGCATTTCTCAGCTCTACTGCCAGCGGTATTGCCGGAGGAAAATTCTGCACAAACTCCTCCACTCTGTCAAAATTCTTCGGTTGGAAATTGTCATGCATTTGCAGAAAAGCCATACCCAGCTTTTCCTCAAAATTACTGATAGCATCCGCAAATTCCTCCACGGGTTGCTGTACCTCTATTAATCTTTTATAATGACTAACTGTATTGGGAATTTTAGGGAAGAATTTAAAATTGTCCGGCGTTTTGTCTTTCCAGGTTAGCACCTGCTTTGTATCTGGTGAGCGATAGAAAGTAGCATTCAACTCAATTGAGTTAAACTGGGTTGCATAATATGTGAGCTCGTCCTTTGTTCCTCTGGGGTAAAAACCTTTTAAATCTTTTTTGTTCCATTTTGCGCAGCCTACATAAGCTGCTAAACTATCAGATTTTTCATGGGCTTTTAAAACACGGCTTGTGTCAGGGTGGTCCTTTGGTAATGTAAAGTCTATTTCTTCTGGATTATCTACTGCTCCGAATTTCATGGATTTCTATATTTGTAGTCTAATATAAGAACTGACTTTTATCAAATCAGTTTGAATATTAAGAAGATTGATATTATTTATTATACTAATATATTCAAATATTAGCTTTTTACATAATACCGTCTTAAAAGATTAAATATCACCATTTAACCTAATAATTGTAAATATTAGCAAATTTAATGATATTGAATCATGGTAGGCATCATAACAGGAGATATCATCAATTCGAGAAAGGCTGAAAACCCGGAAATATGGCTTAATATGCTTAAAAAGAGCTTAAATGCTTGGGGAAAAGCACCGAAGCAATGGGAAATATACAGGGGAGATAGTTTTCAGCTAGAAGTGAAAGACGCAGCGGATGCGCTAAAAGCAGCACTGCAAATTAAGGCTTATATGAAAACCATCAGAGAAATTGATGTGCGCATGGCCATTGGCATAGGAGAACACCAACATCCCTCAGCGCAAATTACAGAAGCCAATGGAGAAGCTTTTATTCTTTCAGGAGAAAAATTTGAAGACTTAAAGAGAGTAAAGCAGACAATCGCTATTAAAAGTCGCTGGACAGAGCTGGACAGAGACATCAACCTCTGTCTAAAACTTGGTCTCATTGCAATAGATGGCTGGAGCGTAAGCTCCGCGGAGCTGGCCAGTATTTTACTGAAAGACAATACTATATCACAACAGAAAATCGGAGTCATGCTGGGCATCAACCAATCGGCAGTAAGCCAACGCTATAGCAGGGCTTACCTACCGGAAATTATAGAGCTGGAGAAGCTTTATCGTGACAAAATTTCTAAGCAAATCGCAATATGATCATCATTTTAAAGCTATTACTGGCTCATATATTAGGAGATTTTATCCTGCAGCCCGGCAGCTGGGTGGAGAAAAAAAAGCAGAAAAAAATAGCTGCTCCTCAACTATACATTCATGTATTGGTCCATGCAGCACTCATGATGGGACTGCTCTGGGATTATCGCCTGTGGTTGCCTGTTGCCATTATCACCACGGCTCATTTTGTCATTGATCTTATCAAAATTTATCTACAAAAACCGCATAACATGCGTACCTGGTTTTTTGCAGACCAGGTGATGCATATTGTATCCATTGTTCTGGCAATTTTCTTATTTATCCCCGGCTTCGCAATACCCGATATACAATTGACTGAAAAGGAGCTGATTATGGCTACAGCAATCATTTTTCTTACTACACCAACTTCAGTGATCATTAAGGTGATTATATCTAAATGGTCGCCATTCACGGTGCAGGCAGAGTCAGAATCACTTGAAAGTGCCGGAAAATATATTGGCATTTTAGAAAGACTCTTTGTGCTAATCTTTATACTCAGCCATCATTGGGAGGCAATTGGCTTTTTAATTGCGGCCAAGTCGGTATTTCGGTTTGGAGATATAAAGGATGCGCAAAATAGAAAGCTGACAGAATACATTCTCATTGGCACCCTACTGAGTTTCGGCATAGCTGTAATTACGGCCATTCTCACCCAAAAACTTTTATAGTCAAATTTTACGCAACTATATATTTGATATTACGTGTATAGACATTAATTAGCTTACTAAGCAGCTAACTTCATATGGACACATCAAATAGCGTAAAATTCAGAACACGGAAATGGATAAAGCCGGAAGACCTCAACCCCAATGGCAGTCTTTTTGGCGGAAGTTTACTGAGCTGGATCGATGAAGAGGCGGTCATCTATGCTATTATTCAGCTGGAAAACCCCCATGTAGTCACCAGACACATGTCTCAAATCAACTTTTTAGGAGCTGCCAAACAGGGAGACATCATAGAACTGGGCATTACTGCCAAAGCTTTTGGCAAAACCTCAATAACGCTAACCTGCGAAGTAAGAAACAAACTTACCAGACAAGCCATTATTACCATCGATGACATTGTTTTCGTCAATCTCGACAAAAATGGAACACCATTGCCACATGGAAAAACTGAAATCACCTACGTGAAGGACCGTTTATAACTAAACAAACAATAAAAATTTATACAACGCATAATAACAATTTTATGAAATCGAATCAAAAACTATTAGAGGCATATCAACTAAACGATCTCTCTTTAAAAAACAGGATTGTTATGGCTCCCATGACGCGTAGCAGAGCAGACAATCCGGAAAAAGTGCCTACAGACTTAATTGCCGAATACTATCGACAGCGTGCTTCTGCGGGGCTTATCATTACCGAAGGCTCTCAGGTTTCTGAACGCGCCATAGGCTATGTCAATACGCCAGGGATTCATACTGCAAAGCAGGTGGAAGGCTGGAAAAAAGTTACTCACGCTGTCCACGAAGAGGGTGGTAAAATCTTTATTCAGCTTTGGCATGTAGGCAGAATTTCTCATCCTGATTTCCATAATGGTGAATTACCCCTGGCACCATCAGCAATCAACCCTGAAAGCAAAGCCTATACACCACAAGGCTTCAAAGAAACGGTAGCACCGAAGGAAATGACTGTTGAAGAAATACAGCAGACAGTAGCTGACTTTAAGCATGCTGCCAAAAACGCTATGGCTGCAGGGTTTGATGGTGTTGAAATTCATTCTTCTAACGGATATCTATTTCACCAGTTCTTCAGCAGTACCTCCAATACCCGAACTGATCAATATGGTGGCAGCATTGAAAACCGCGCAAGATTTTTATTTGAAGTAATCGAGGCCATAAAAGAGGTAATGCCGGAAAATCGAATAGGATTACGACTCAACCCTTCTTTGCACAATGTATTCGGTATGACGATGAATGAAGAAAGCATTCCTACGTTTGAGTACATCGTTAAAAAATTAAATGATTACCAGCTTTCTTATCTGCATCTTTCCGAGCCATTTACCGATGTTAGTGAGCTAACATTTGCTGTAAAAGAAATTGCTAAACATTTCAGACCGCTATACAAAGGTACTTTAATGATTAACAGTAATTTTGACCGAGAAAAAGGAAATGCTGTTATCGAAAATGACGAAGCCGATTTAGTTGCCTATGGTAAGCTCTATATCTCAAATCCCGACTTGGTTGAACGTTTTGCAAGCGAAGCTGAATTGAACGAGTGGGATGCAGATACCTTTTATGTTCCGGGTGAGAAAGGTTATACTGACTATCCGAAGCTTGAAGAAGTGCAGAATGCATAATATTTTAATTTATTTAAGGACCGGCGCAGTGCCGGTCTTTTTTTTGCAACTCACACACGACAAATGTCGTAATATACTTGGAGTTACGACACTTGTCGTTTACATTAGCATAAATTATTTAAAATATGTCTCACAACCTACCCAAACCCAGCGAAGCCGAGCTGGACATTCTTCAGCAAATATGGGCCAGCCCTCGCCTTACTGTTCGTGAAGTGCATGAAGCTTTATTAAAAAAGAAGAAAGTGGGCTATACCACTACATTGAAGCAAATGCAGCGCATGGTCGAGAAAAAGCTTTTGATCAAAGAAGATCAAAATGGTGGTCAGGTTTATTTAGCGGCAATTGCACAAGAAGCATTGCAGGGGGCTTTCTTTGATAAGATGGTAAATACCCTATTCAAAGGATCTGCCATGAACCTGGTGATGCATGCACTAGGCAAAAGTGACACCGACCAAAAGGATCTGGAAGCATTAAAATCGTGGATTGAAAAACAGGAAGGAGATAAAAATGAATAACTTACTTGAGGGATGGATATGGGAATTGACAGGACAGTGGGTATTTAATAGTATCTGGCTATCACTACCAGTTGCGCTTATCTATGGCATTTTTATGCTTTTCTCCGCAAAGCTATCGGCAAGATTCAGATATTTACTAAGCATTTTGACAATTGTCATTTTAACAATCGGAAGTACTTATGCTACATTCAATAGCTGGCAGCAAATCAAAACTGCTACAACTGTAAGATCAGAGGGAAGCGCTCAGGAAATTGATCTGAACTTACTATTCAACAAGGTCACAACTGCCCCATTTTATCAGCAGCAGTACGAATGGCTTCTAGAGTTAACACAAACCTTTCAATCTCCTATAGGATTGGCTTGGTGCATAGGGATTTTCATTCTTTCTGCCCGGTTTGCTGGTGGATTTGTTTATCTCAACAAATTGAAACAATCTGCAATTCCCATTTCAGACACGGACATTCAGCAGCAATTTAGCAAACTCACTGAAAAATTCCCGATCAACAAAAAAGTTGCTTTGCTAGAGTC
>JBGSXH010000477.1:0-7502 GCA_041751515.1 Cyclobacteriaceae bacterium
GCATATTTCGCATTCTTTTCAATAAACTCCCTTCGCGGTGGAACCTCGTCACCCATCAACATTGAGAATAGGTGATCTGCCTCGGCTGCGGACTCTATGGTCACCAGCTTTAAACTTCTGGATTCAGGGTTCATGGTTGTAGACCAAAGTTGCTCCGGGTTCATTTCACCCAAACCTTTATAGCGTTGGACATGTACTGCATCCAGTTTGCCGTCTTTGGCTAGTTCACGGACAAACTCCATCCTTTGTTCTTCCGTCCAGCAATATCTTTCGGATTTTCCTTTTTTCAGAAGATACAATGGTGGCAATGCAATGTATAAATAGCCACTTTCTATCAGTGGACGCATGTATCGGAAGAAGAAAGTAAGGATTAACGTACGAATATGCGAACCATCAACGTCCGCATCCGTCATAATGATCACTTTGTGATAACGTAATTTCGTCATGTTCAGGCCTTTCTCATCATCTTCTGTTCCGAAGCTGACGCCCAGGGCGGTAATCATGTTCTTGATTTCTTCGTTATCGTAAATCCTATGCTCCTGTGCTTTTTCTACGTTCAGTATTTTACCTCGCAAGGGAAGAATTGCCTGATAAGCTCTGTTCCTTCCTTGTTTTGCCGAACCACCAGCAGAGTCACCCTCTACCAGGTACAGTTCACAAACTTCAGGATCACTGTCTGAACAGTCAGCTAATTTACCTGGCAGCCCAGTACTGGACATCACATTCTTACGCTGCACCATTTCACGCGCCTTGCGGGCGGCATGCCGTGCCTGTGCTGCCAAAGCAACTTTGGAGATGATCTGCTTGGCCTCTTTCGGATGTTCTTCAAGGAAAGTCTGTAACATACCTGACACGCAGGTTTCTACAGCACCCATCACTTCATTGTTTCCCAGCTTGGTTTTGGTTTGTCCTTCAAACTGCGGCTCCGCAACTTTTACCGAAATAACTGCGGTGAGCCCTTCCCGAAAATCATCTCCGCTAATTTCTAGTTTTAGCTTATCAAGCATGCCGGATTTATCAGCATAAGATTTTAGCGTTCTTGTCAACGCCCTTCGGAAACCGGAAACATGTGTACCGCCTTCAATGGTGTTGATATTATTGACGTAAGAAACAACATTTTCTGTATAAGAAGTATTGTAACTCATGGCCACCTGCACAGGAATCTCTCCCTTCTCCCCATCCATATAGATAGGCTCAGGAATAAGTTTGTCTCTGGATGAATCCAGGTAAGCAACAAATTCTTTTAACCCTCCTTCTGAGAAAAACTCAGTGGTTTCAGAATTGCCTTCTTCATCTTTACTTCGTAAATCAGTTAAAAATACTCGAATACCGGAATTAAGAAAAGCCAGTTCCCTTAAGCGAGTAGCAATGGTTTCGTACTTAAATTCCAATACGGTAAATATTTCCGGATCGGGCTTAAAATGTACGATTGTACCGGTAATATCGGTTTCGCCAATAACTTTCACATCATACTGAGGGACACCCTTTTTATATTCCTGTTGGTGCATTTTCCCGTTACGGCTATGTACTATTACCTTAAGATCCATTGATAATGCATTCACACAGGAAACACCCACACCATGCAGACCACCAGAGACCTTGTAAGTATCTTTATCGAATTTACCTCCGGCATGCAGGACTGTCATGACTACTTCCAATGCAGAACGATTTTCCTTTTCGTGCAAATCGACCGGAATTCCTCGACCATTATCCTGCACGGTGACAGAATTATCTTCATTAATAGTCACCCTAATCTCGTCGCAATAGCCTCCCATTGCTTCATCAATGGAGTTATCTACTACTTCCCATACCATATGGTGCAAGCCTTTCTGGCCCGTATCACCAATATACATCGAAGGTCTCTTTCTTACAGCTTCCAGGCCTTCTAAAACCTGAATATTACCAGCTGAGTAATCGTCTTTATTCGTATTTTTATTATCAGTCATAAGCGAATTCAAAAGCTCGAAATTAGTTAAAAAAAATGGTTTTTTCACCGAATTTAAAGGAAATTATTAACTCCTAATCTGTATGAATAATGACTTAAAGAAGGACTGATCTACCGGAAAAATCTTAAATTACTATCACGACAAGGTGCAGTGAAAAATTCTTCCCAGTCAGCTCTCGGTGGGGTTCATCAGGTTAAGACTTTAACCATTGGAATACAGCGCTATAGAAAATACTAAGCCATTATGGTAAAAAATAATCCGATTATTTATGCTGAAAATTGAACCTTCTAGCTTTATAAGGAGTATCTACACTACATCATTTTTTGCAATTATCATTAAACTATGCTCTTTCTCGGGGCTGGTTATTTTTTTTATTTATACCTTTTTCATGAAGAAGAGCAATCAGGATTCCACCTATAGCAAACGTCATGTGGTGCACTACAAAGTTGAAAGTGGCCTCAGTTTATGCGGATATAGCAATGTGAAAAAATCTACGAAGGTAAAAGCAAAAATCACCTGCAATTTATGTCAAAAACGGCTGGAGAAGGTTGATGATATCAGCATCTTGTCTGTAGAGGAGCTGAAAGAAAAGTTTGTCATTTAGGCTGAACGATGGCAGCAGAAATACTGCCCACTCTATGTGTCTCTTATGGCATACCCGTCCCTCTATTGGCGAGGGGGTTTAAAGGATCCAAACTATCAATTTACAGCAGATAATCTTCATCCCTTGCAACCGAAAGATGAATACAGTAACCTTCGGTGAAATGACAACTCAAGTCGTTTAAAGCCTCCAAGCAGCGGTGCAAGCATGTGGCAATTGAAAAACCCCTTAATACATGATGAAAATTCAGTATTGGCTGGCGCGTAACATTACCAATGTGCAACCATGTACAGTTTCTATATCTTTATCTCTTGCCATTTTTTCAAATTCAGCATTTTCGGTACCCGGATTAAAAATTATTCTTTTAGGCTGAAGACCTAGCAGATAATCATACCATTCGGGCTGGTGCTGAGGACCAACGTATATGGTTACCGTGTCCACATTATCAATTGCTGGCTCTTCTCTTAAGTTCAGGATTTTTTTTCCTACAAGCTCTCCTTTTTTTATACCCACCGGCACTACTTCGTGCCCATAGTCGTCCAGAAGATTGGCTGCAATATAGGCGTATCGCCCCGGATTGGTACTGGCTCCTATTACTACTGTTTTTTTCATAAATTTATATTTACATCTACAGCAAAGCTAAAGCTGATGCTAGTCCATGATTGATACACCATAACCCCGGCGAGCAGCAAATTGTTAAACATGCAAGACTCTGGCAGCCAGCCGCTCTGCGCAACGTTCGCCATCCATGGCTGCCGACACAATGCCGCCTGCGTAACCGGCTCCCTCTCCGCAAGGGTATAAGAACTGCACTTCAGGATGCTCCAGGGTGTCGCGATCGCGGGGAATCTTCACTGGTGAAGAAGTTCGACTTTCAATACCTACAAGCTGCGCCTCTTCGGTTACGAAACCTTTCATCTTATTATCGAAAGCTTTAAAACCTTCTTTCAGTCTTTTGTGCACCAATGCTGGTAAAACCTCACGCATATCCATGCTGACCAGGCCTGGCTGATAGGAAGTATCTGGAAGTGTGTTGCTCACTTTATCATTCAAAAAGTCAGTCATACGCTGTGCTGGAGCTGTTTGCCCTCCACCTGCCAGTTGGCAGGCATATTGTTCAATGGACTTCTGAAATGCCAATGCCGCCAGCGGCCCCTCTTGATGGTAATCCGGGATATCTTCCAGCTCAATGGCGACTACCATGCCTGAATTAGCAAACCGGGAATCTCGCCTGGAAGGGCTCATACCATTTACCACCAGCTCTCCCGGAGCAGTAGCAGCAGGCACTATAAACCCGCCAGGGCACATGCAAAAGCTAAAAACTCCTCTTTGTATCTCTCCATAATTTACCTGCTGCACCAAAGCATAAGAAGATGCCGGCAAAAGCGGATTGCGCGGACTTTGTCTGTACTGAATCTTATCGATAAGTGCCTGCGGATGCTCAACTCTTACGCCGAGAGCAAATGGTTTGGCTTCTATAGCAATTTGCTGCCGCTGCAACATGTAAAATATATCACGCGCAGAATGGCCTGTTGCTAAAACAACACCTAGCCCTTCCAGTTTCTCCCCTCCTGAAAGCACTACGCCACAGGCGCATTGATTACGTATAATAAGCTCTGTCACCTTGGTATCGAAATGCACCTCTCCTCCTGCCTCCAGAATGCTCTCTCGCAACGCTTCCACAATTTTCGGAAGTTTATTGGTACCAATATGAGGGTGTGCATCTACCAATATCTCCTCAGTCGCGCCGTGGCTGACAAAAGCTTCCAGTATTCGTCTGATATCGCCACGTTTCTTTGAACGGGTGTAAAGCTTGCCGTCAGAATATGTACCTGCTCCTCCTTCGCCAAAGCAATAGTTTGATTCAGGGTTAACCAAATGTTTTTTGTTGATATCGGCTAAATCTCGACGTCGGCCTCTTACATCCTTTCCACGCTCGATTAAAATAGGCTTTATACCCAGGCTAATGAGCCGTAATGCAGCAAACATGCCTGCTGGGCCGGCGCCTACAATAATTGCCTGAGGTGCGTTATGCACCTTTTTATAACTTGACTTGATATTATTTATCTGGGGAGGGGCCTCATTCAAAAAAATGCCGGCTTTGAGGTTGATTTTAATTTGCCTGCTTCTGGCATCAACGGATCTTTTCAAGATCTTTACATGGACATCTTCCATGGCAGACATCCCCGCTTTTTGCAGTACTTCGGCCTTGGTAATCGCTGCATCAGCAGCAGCTTCCGGGGATAGCCGGAGGTCAATTTCTTTGTGCATAGGTAAGGTATTTATCCTTAAAGTACCCTGCAAAGGTAATCGAAATCGAACTAACCGGAATGGAAAGAAGAAAAATTAAATCGATACTTTTACTGTTTTTATTGCTTCTTGAGCAGCTGATACGTGTCCCAAACTGTCGAAAGCATCCAGGCATTAGGGCTCAATCTATAGATTTCTTTGCCGGATATACGGATTATAATATCCTGTACTAACTGTGCTTTCAGTAATTGCAAAGTCTTGTACCGCCTTACAAAACCGCCTTTAACGGGTAAAAACCGCTGTATTGTGTCAAGAAAGTCTATCAACACCTCTTTGTTTTCACATTCCAGCACCAGGTCATCATGCTGGTTTGCCCAATATATGGTTCCTGAGGGAGCGCTGAGCTTAAGAGAAGGGGTAAAATATAATGCGTGGCGATTTTTCATATAAAAAAGCAGGAAACCCTGAGCGGATTATCCTGCTATTTAGGTGCTACTTATTTTTTGTGTCTGTTGTGCGAATGTTGACCTTGCCATTCAGCACCCATTTAGCATGCGATGGGTTTTCTTCCACTCCGCCAGGCACCTGAATTTCCATATTTTCGAAATCGTAAGTGATTTGAGCGTTTCTGCCAGTAAGTTTATCATATAAGCCTACTGCGAGATCTGTCCAGTCTTGTGTTCCTTCTTTTGACATATCATTGATGATTTATAGTTTTGAAAAAGCTCTAATTACAACATTAGAAAACCAATATAAATGATAGACAAAAGTATAAGTAGATTGTTTAAATCATCTCACAAAAATTTACACAAACCTATAATACTTCCTGCACACGACCTACCTGACCATCTTCAAGACGCACTTTGATCCCCCTGGAATGGTAGCTGGATTTTGTCAAAATGTTTTTTACAATCCCCTCCGTTAACTTTCCGCTTCGCTGATCCTGCTTCAATATAATATTGACTGCAGTTCCTGGTTGAATAACGCTTCGTTGTGTGCCATCCATATTATTTGTCATTATTTACTTTTACTCCGAAAGGTGTTAATGCAAGCGCTGCCAATTTAAAATGCTGTTTTGCGAAAGGTATCCCTATGATTGTGATGGCCAGAATCAGTCCAAATATCATATGTGCAATGCTTATCCATAGGCCTGCAAAAATAATCCATATCAGGTTCATCATTGAGGAAAGACAACCTCCCCTTTGGATTGATTTTGTGGTTTTCCCAAATGGCCATAAAGACAATGAAGACAATTTAAAGGCTTGCAGACCAAATGGAATTCCTACGATGGTCAGACATAGGATCAAACCACTTACAAAATACATGATGGAAGTAATAATACCTCCGAAGATAAACCAGACTAAATTTCCTATAAATCTCATTTTAATGCTTGTTTTTTAATGGCAATATGCCTGTCCCAATGCTATCGAGGGAGTAAGCAGACAAGCTTCCAAACATACATTCAGCAATTTAGCCATCATATGGGCTACATTAACTTCGGTCGGCAAGCGAGCTCCTACGGGTAAAGATTAGAAATCCGTTAATAGTAAAAAACAAATTTTCGCACAATTGTTTCAGGTACAGAGGTATTCATTTTCTGCAGTGGTTTTTTGTAAAATTTCATAACAAATAAGGTTATACAAAGCTTATATAGGTCAAGTACCAGCAAGACATTGCTGCATTGTTTTAAATAAAGACCTATTCATAATGAGTAAATCAGAAAAACGCGTATTTAAGAAATTAGGATACGAGCAAAGCGAATCAAAAGAGATTGTACAGGGCTTAAATACCCTTTTGGCGAACTATCATATTCACTTTCAAAAACTTCGCAATTTTCACTGGAATGTCGTTGGCGGTGATTTCTTTGACTTACATGAAAAGTTCGAAGAGCTGTATACCGAAGCATTTGAAAATATTGATTTAATCGCTGAGAGAATTCGGGTGTTTGGCATGACACCAATGAGCTTAATGAAAGACTATATTGCAAATGCAGATATCAAAGAAGTGGGTACTGACCTGGATGCTCCGGAAATGGTAAAAGAAGTGCTCAAAGATCTGGAAGCACTGGCCGATTGCATGAATGAAGTTGCAGAGTCTGTTGCCAAACTTGGTGATACTGCTACAGAAGATATGCTCATCTCTTTTGTAAAAAGTATTGAAAAAACACACTGGATGTTGACATCTTTTAACAGATAATTAATTTAGCGTTTACTAAAAAAAGGGCCTTTGCTGGATGCAAAAGCCCTTTTTTTGTGTAATGAATTAATCCCATAGGCTCAATTAAATGACATTCAAACAAATTAAAAACATTGAACCAGCGTTTCTATATCAAATTATCCCCGTGATACTATTTATCTAGCACTTCTTTGACTACCCATGGTTTGCCCCACTCATTTTGCTCCTGTTCAGACCATAACTCCGGGAAAAAAATTACTTTTTGAAATTTGGGTGGCATGTATTGCTGCCAATTGGTCCCACCTGTAGCCGCTATCACTTCCGGCTTCCTGTTAAGATATTTTACCGCAGTTTTATAATGGGCCAATGGCCAGAAAACATTGGCAAGCAAATCAAAACGCCTGAGCAGTGCGATCAATTCGGGGTCATTTTGCTGCTCGAATTGCCGATGATAAATATCCCGGATAGTGCTGCCTTTGTGTGCTGAAGCAAAGTCAATTAACTCGCTTTCATATTTTAATTCAAATTGC
>JBGSXH010000478.1:0-3661 GCA_041751515.1 Cyclobacteriaceae bacterium
TTTGCTTTTTCATTTTTCTTTTTAGAAGCCAGTTGGTCAATATTACTATTCAATTCCGGCACAGTAACCATATAAATATCCATGTATCCCATGCCATCTTCCCGCACGGAAGCATAGTATCCTCTTTTACCGTCTTTGGTACCTACAAAATAAATATCATTATCAGGGGTGTTGATAGGATAGCCCAGATTGACAGGTTCGGTCCATTCGCTGGCAGCACTATCATATTCAGATTTGAAGATATCATATTGTCCCATACCTTTATGCCCTCTGGAGCTAAAGTATAGCGTTTTACCATCGAAATCGATAAAAGGTCCTTCCTCATCATAAGGTGTATTAATTTTATCTCCGAGATTGACTGCCTTGCCCCACTTTCCACGGCTGTCGCGTTTACTCAAATAAATGTCTGTACCTCCAATACCTCCCGGGCGGTTGGAAGAGAAAAACAGCACGGTATTGTCCGGAGAGATGGACACAGATTGCTCTGCATAGCTGGAATTAATGTTTTCACTTAGCGATTCAGGAACGCTCCATTCACCGACATCGTTGCGACGGCTAACAAAAATATCGCCACCATTTTCATCCTTATACAGATACAATTCCTTACCATCTTTAGATAAGGCGATGTTGGAGTCATGGTAAAGTGTATTTACTTTATTACCAATATTTTTCGCCCTTTCCCAATCATTGCCGTTTTTTTCTGCTATAAAGATATCCTCAAAAGCAAAGTTGTCAGAATCCACATTTTCATTGAGGTTGGCATTTTTCCTTCTACTGGTAAAGATGATCAAGTCTTCTTCTTCATTTAAAACTGGCGCATAGTCATCCCATTCTGAATTAATGGATTTGCCGATATTGACAATAGAAAGATGCTCAGGATTGGCCTTAAACTCTTTTCCGTTTTTGCTTTCATAAAGGCGGCGATCTACCTCAACCATAGGCACACGGTCTTCTCCTCTATAACCGCTGTCTTTTACCAGTTTTTCTTTATATTTTTCATAGTAGACAATGGCACTATCAAACTCGTACCCATATTGAAAGCCTCTACCGATATTGTACAGCAAATTATGCTTGTAATTTGGCGATAGCGCGTATACCTGCTTATAAAACTGTGTTGCCCGATCTTTATTGATCGTTTCCAGATACAACTCCCCAGCCATGTAATTGGCACGCAGGTTAGTAGGGTCCAGTTCAGCAGCCCGAACATATTGATCCCGGGCGTCTATATAAGCCTTGGTAACATTCATAATTTCATCGGCTATTTCAACGAAATCTTTTGCCAGGGCCTTGTTGTCCTGAGCCTTGGCATGCTGTAAACTGAATAAGCATACGCATGTAATGTTAAGCAATAAGAGGAGGTACTTTTGTGCCATTATATGAAATTAAAATCGTGCGTAAACATTCTATTTTCCAACGGTAAGGGTAATGATTGAACTAAGATAATGGTGTTTTCAAATTTATCAAACAATGCAAGCTGCGTGCAGTAGGGAATAATTCCCTATGCTTTGTTTTACAACTCAGCACCCTGTTTTTGCTGATAATTTATTTTAAAATTTACCTGTTTTCTGATCATTTGATGATCATCCTTAGCCAGTTACACCTGTACAACTGTAAGGCTGAATTACCCTCAGCTACCGAATAGTAACCGCCTGCTAGTAAATGCAATACTATAATTAGCAGTAATAAATGCTTAGAGAGCGTAATATTTTTTGCAACTTTGCAATATATAATATGCCAGGTAAGTATATGGTTGTACTTCTAACCCGTAGCATATAGCAAACTCAATGCCCATGCATCCCAACGCCAAATTTATCGTCAGCAACAGCCATGTCGAAAAGTGTCCGGAAGAAGACCGTCCGGAGTTTGCTTTCATTGGCAGGTCCAACGTCGGCAAATCTTCATTAATCAATATGCTCGCTGATAATAAGAAACTGGCGAAAATCTCCGGCAGACCTGGCAAAACACAGCTCATCAATCATTTTATATTTTTCGATGAATGGTATCTGGTCGATTTGCCAGGCTATGGATATGCGAAAGTAAGCAAGGCCATCAAAGAACAATGGGGACCGATGATACAGAACTATCTCACCGGAAGAAAAAATCTATATTGCGTGTTTGTACTGATCGATAGTCGCCTGCCACCGCAAAAAATTGACATCGACTTTCTGAATTGGCTGGGAGAAAATGAGTTGCCCATCGCACTGGTTTTCACTAAAACAGATAAACAGTCTGCCAATAAGACGGCATCATCAGTAGCTGCCTTCAGCAAAGCCATGAAAGCTACCTGGGAAGAAATGCCCCCCTACTTCCTAAGTTCTGCAGAAACAAAAAATGGCAGAGAAGAAATATTTGAGTTCATTAACGAAATTTGTGCTTCTGTGAAATAGGAAAAATTAAGCCGTCCGATGGTAGTTAAATAAAATGATATCTGATAAATTGCGCCAAAATATAAGCATTTAACATTTTTGAATATATGGAACTTAGAGAGATAGCATCAATTTCAGGTAAAGGAGGACTTTTTAAAATTACGAAGCCAACGCGTTCGGGCGTTATCATAGAAACGCTGGATGACGAAAAGAAGAAAGCAGTCGCCAGTGCCAATAACAGAATTTCTATCCTCAAAGAAATATCAATCTACACCACTGATAGTGAAGGGTCTGTTCCCTTAGAGACAGTTTTACAAACCATTCATGAAGAGTTTGAAGGGGACCCTGGTGTTAGCAGTACTTCTGATAATGACGAATTAAAAGCTTTCTTAAAGCATGTTTTGCCTGCTTACGATGAAGACCGTGTGTATGTATCGGATATTAAAAAATTGGTGAGCTGGTATAAAATATTGTTTCAGCATGCCCCTGAAGTACTTGTACCTCAGGAAGAAAAGAACGAAGAGAACGAAGAAAAAGAGGACAAATAAAAACAGCAGGAAGCTTAACGCTTCCTGCTCTTATTGCTGATGTATCCTAAACTGCCCGCTCATACGACTGCTGATTTGCTTGAAAAGGCTTTTAGCGAACCTATTGCGATAGCAAATGATATTTATGCGGATGAGCTTATAATTTTACTAGCGAAGAAGATTCAACCGCTACTGGATCATAATCTTCAGGCGCTTCTGACTATCCTCTACAGAATTGATGTCCCGGAAGATCGTGTAAAATCCATCCTGGCTACTGCTGACCCCACTACAATAGCCAGCGATCTTGCCGAAGCTATTGTAATGAGAATACAGCAGAAAATCCATTACAGAGAGAAATACAAGTAGCTATTTTGCTACTTGTTCAGCTGCGGTATGCAAGGCATCAGCCTTATTTACCATGTTCATGCTGCCAATAAAAAAGGGTACACGTTGGTGCAAAGATTCCGGCTCAATATCAAGAATACGCTGGTGACCATCCGTAGCCTTGCCCCCTGCCTGTTCTACCAGATAAGCCAAAGCATTGCATTCGTACATCAATCTCAACTTGCCATTGGGAGCACTTGCGGTTTTAGGATACATATAAATCCCACCTTTGAGCATGTTGCGGTGAAAATCTGCCACTAATGAGCCAATATACCTGGCGCTACAGCCCTGTTCACGACAATATTCAATATACTCCTTCACATGAGGTTCAAAGCTATTGAATGACCCTTCATTGACAGAGTACACCTTTCCGTCTTCAGGAAT
>JBGSXH010000479.1:0-5595 GCA_041751515.1 Cyclobacteriaceae bacterium
TTTACCCGGCATTGAAATCGAAATAGAAGAGAATGACTGTCTTAAAGTAAAAGGAGAAGTAACTAATAATAACTGGTTAATAACGAATGACTTAATAACCCTAATTGATAGCAATAAATTTATTTGGAAAGGGAGGTCAGACCACGTGATTAATTCAGGAGGTATTAAAATTCAGCCAGAAATACTTGAAGCAAAGATCAAAGCATTAGTAGCCGAGGAATACCTTGATGTTGCATATTTTGTGGGGAGTCAGGCAGATGAACGCTTAGGAAACCGGGTGGTAATTTATATCGAAGGTAAAAAAAATATCGCAATGGAACATTATCTTCAGGAACAGATATTCGTACAACTTGACCGTTATGAAAAGCCGAAAAACATTCTTTGGATAGAAAAGTTTGATATTACAGCAAGCGGAAAAATAAACCGACTTAATACCATAAAGCATTTATTGCATGACAATTCTCAATAGCATAGCCTCAATAATTTTATTTGCATTCACTATGTCCACTCCTGCCAATATCGAAAGTAATATGGCAACCATCACCCTTACCGTCAAGGTAGAAGGTTTACGCAATAGCGACGGGCATGTCCTGCTTAGTTTATTTAAAGATGGAGCAGGATTTCCTGATGACGATAAAAAGGCGATAGCCTCAGACGGCAAACCAGCAAATGGTGGTACCGTTACTTTTACTTTCGCAAATCTAAGTCCGGGCAATTATGCTATTTCTGGCCTGCACGATGAGAACGATAATAAGGAAATGGATACCAACATGCTGGGCATTCCCAAAGAAGGTTTTGCTATTTCCAATATCAGCAAAAAAGTAATGAGTAGCCCCTCATACAAAGATGCGGCTTTTCAGGTATCGGATGAAAATAATGAACTTTCTATTAAAGTAGTATATTATTAGTGTCCACCTACAACCAACAATTCCTTAGTTGAGAACCAGCTTCTTTTTAAGCATCTCTTCGCAACCAGCCTGTCAGACTGTAGCGCTCAACATTAGTTGGCAGCACTTCGTGATGAATATCTTCACTTCGGAAGCATGCCAATGTACCGGCTTTAGGAGCGATATCAACAAAGTCCTCTTCGCTGCCATCCGGTAGATAAATGCGTAACTTACCACCATCGCCCTCTTGCCAGTTTTCATTCAGATACAAAACACAACTAATGATGCGATAGCGAACCTGCCGAAACTGATCCAGATGCTTTTTGTAAAATGCACCTTTGGGATAGTGCGTAAAGTGAAATTCAAAGGTTTTAAGGCCCAGGTAGCATTCCTGATTTAATTGCTGCCTCAAGACATCTATCTTATCCCAATACCTTTGCTGACTTTCGGTGAGAAAATCCTGATCGAGCCAACGTACTTCATCGCCACGAATTTCTGGCCTTACCTGAAAGCTGTCTCCTTTTCCAATGCCAGCTTCCCGGAATTTACCATTTGCCAACATTTCTCTTTCTTCAGCAACAAGCTGCTGAACCAGACTTTCGTCTATAAAATTTTCACAGACTGCCCAACCCTGGGTTGCCAATCGATCGATAATATCCTGATACACTTATATTTAAAAAAGCTAGCAAATATAATCAAAATGGCTGTCATCCTATGGTAAACAATTTTAATTTTACATGTTTTATTGTAGCACCCTACACCTAAAAGACTATCTAAATGAAGCAAAACATAGCACTCGACAAACTGACCTATTGTGAAATCCGATATAAAAATACTGTTATTCCTCCACCATTTAGTTTTCAGTATAAAATTATATTGACTAAAGAAAACAGTTATTTCAAAGTTGCCTTTACAATGGAATATGTCGATCGTGAACAGGTTACAGAAGAAGAAATATTGGAGGAAGGTTTCACAGGTGACGACAATTACGAATGGGAAGGGAAATTCCCTAACGTCTGGATGAGGGAACTTAAGAACATGCTGCATAAAAGCTCCTGGCCCAAACAGCACTCCACAGACCCGACAAAACCAAAACTGAGCATCGCCATGCGCGATGAAGAAAATGAGTTTATCGGATCCCCTGCAAACTTCGACAGCTGGGAATACTTATTGCAGGAAATCATACAGGCGATTTATGAAATCTCCAAAAAAGAACTCCCATTGGAACTTCAATACCAGGAACGACACAATGGTGAAAATGAAATCATGGTGCGTTTAAAGTCTGTCTTTGCGGAACGGACAATATTTGTGGAGAAGGAAGAAATTCATGAAGAGAAAGTTCACAAAACAATAGATTGGGATCGTTTAAAGCAAATTTTAAGATTCGTTTACATGCCGGAGTATGATTATGAAAAAGGCAGTTCGAAGCCACCTAAAAAAGACGGTAGTTTCATAGACAGCGGCGATAAAGTATGGTATGAGCTTGGAAAGGGCGTCACTAACCCCAGCGGTAACAATGACGCCATTAGTCGCATCAAGGATATTTTTACTACACTTTAAACATTTTTAAGCCAACAGGCTTATTTCTTCAATACAAATTTTTAGATACTAAAAACGATACACTATGAGATTTTTAAAACTTTTTACTATTCTTATGATTAGCGCGGGCCTACTTGGCTCGTGTAATTGGAACCGAACTGCTCAGGGTGGTGCGGCAGGTACAGCCGCTGGTGGTGCTGTAGGTGCTGCTATTGGAAGAGCAAGCGGCAACACCGCAGCAGGAGCCATCTTTGGTGCAGCAGTCGGTGGGGTTGCCGGAGCATCAATTGGTGCTTATATGGACAGACAAGCTGAAGAAATGCGCAGAGATATGGAAGGCGCAGAAGTTGAACGCGTAGGCGAAGGAATTAAAATTACTTTTGATTCAGGTATTTTATTTGGTGTAGATCAATCAGAATTGAAAGACGAAGCCAAACAGAACATCGAAGAATTAGCTAAAATTGTTCAGAAGTACGACGACACAGAAATTTTGATTGAAGGCCATACGGATAATACTGGAAGATCAGAGTACAACCATGAGCTGTCTGAGCGTCGTGCCAAAGCGGTGGCAGATTATGCAGAATCTTTAGGAGTTGACAGAGGAAGAATGCAGAAAGTTGGTTATGGTGAAGAGCAACCAATTGAAGAAAATGATTCTGTTGCAGGTCGTGCGGCTAATAGACGAGTCGAAGTTGCTATCTACGCCAATAAAAAACTTCAGAGAGAAGCGAAAAGAGGAAATTTAGATTAATTTCTAAAACTAAGCTCAAGTATTAATTAAAGCCGGCAAATGCCGGCTTTTTCGATTTAAAGCAAAACTACAGCGACAACTTAAGTATTGCAATGAGGAGAAAAGCTACTTCGCATTGATATATCTACCTAGGCTCTGTCAGGTAATTGCTGAAGCTTCACTTCAGGGCATAAAAAAAGAGGACTATGTCCTCTTTTTCATTGTTTATGAATAATTGCGGATAATACTACTTAGATTTTAACTGAATCATTTCATGCTGCAAATCGAGCACCATGCCAGTTAACTTTTGGAGGGATATATCGGCACTTCCTATGGTACTCATGGCTACACTTTCAGGAAAATTAGTGCTAATATAAAGCTTTGCCTCCCAAATCTCTACTACCTCTGCCGCCTCCACCTGATAGGCCTCATACGCTTTATTATCAGACTTTAAAGTGAGCATGGCAAGGGATTGATCATACTCCAATCTCTTGTACACCACTCCTTCCGATTGTGTTACCACTACATAGGTCTGACCATTTTTAATATCATTAATTGACTCTATGTATTTCCCTATAATAATGGTTCCTGACTGCAGCGGCAACATGGAATCACCTGAGATTTCAAAAGCGCGATAAGTGGCACCGGTAGGTAAATTGGGCAGCTGAAAACGCGGCAGGTCTTCAATAAATTCAGGATCTGCATACCCATTGGTGTAGCCAGCAGATGCCTTTTGCGGAACAAGCTCTATGTTTTCTCGATCTTGCTGATCTACAGTGATGGATAGTACTTTTACACCTTTTTCAGTTGCGGAAGAACGGCTCCATTGTCCTGCAGGTAAATCTTGCAAATTTTGCGTTATCAGCACATCAATGGAAACATCAAAAGTTTCTGCTATCTTTTCAAGATTCGCAAGACGTGGATCTGCCCTTCCCTCTTCATAAGCTCCTAACAATGAACGCTTAATGCCTATTTTTTTAGCAAATTGCTCCTGCGTATACCGATGGTGTTTACGCAGCGTTTTTAAATTGTCACTTACAGTGCTCATGTTTTTTGGGTGATTGTGGTTTGCTAAATCAGGTGATGTCCTTTATTGGCAGACAAAAATTGAAAGCCAAGCACAGACAATAGCATTAGATACTTCGATTAAGCAAGCTGTAAATCTACTCCTGCCGAGAGAATAGAAGAAAGATGCCTTCAGACAATGCTAAATTTCAGCTAATATCTAAAAATTTTGGCAAATTTACTATCCTTCAAAAACAATTACCTCTGGCTGTCTGAAGGCCATAGATCCTAAAGAATACAGCGATTGATGATAATAAACATCTTTTTCTGATCTCGCTTCTATGGTCTGCTCAATTTTGTCTACCACTTCCCTTAAAGAAGCTTTAGGTTCGGTCAATAGATATCCATAAAGTGTATTTGATGCCGTAGTGGCAAAAAACTTGACCTGGCATTTCCCAGAGGACAGCATTTTAGAATGTAGCTTTATCTTAGAACTGTTCATAATATTAAATTTATACCTAAATATAATAGCAAAAAAGATACAATGCAAGTAATTACTACTTTTATTAGCTTTAATATCTAATTTTATTAGCTAACAAATTGTTGCTATTTAGGTTTTAATGCCATGAGAATATTTTTAGTAACCACCCTCCTTTTAATTGTTTCGCATATTTTGCCGGCTCAAGTGCTTGTAGATGTGGAATCTGGTTTAGTTTTTCAAGGATATAATCGTGTGCAAGTGCCCAATCCGGGGGGTACTCGATTTGACTTAAATAGAGATTTTGACTTGCAAGGTCCGGTGATCCCGTTGAGAATTAGAGTCAATTACACTTTTGGAGAACGACACAATATTGCTGCACTATGGGCACCTTTTAGTGTAAACTATAATGGATCAGTAGATTTTGATATTGACTTCGAGGGGGAAAGCTTCCCTGCCGGCAGCGAACTGACTAATACATATGTATTCAATTCCTACCGTCTTACATACCGGTACGATATCGTCAAGTCCAGCGACTGGACTGTAGGTATCGGCTTTACTGGGAAGATAAGAGACGCGAAGATTGAATTGCAGGCTACTGATGGCGCCAGCACTAGCAAAACTGATCTGGGTTTTGTGCCTTTATTGCATCTCTATACAGCGTATACGGGCGGAAAGATCATGCCCTTTGTCGAAGCTGATGGACTGGCAGGAGGCCCTGGACGCGCTTTCGACATATTTGCAGGCGGAAGTTTGCCTATTTCTCCCTGGATGAGCATCAAAGCAGGGTACCGATTGCTGGAAGGTGGGGCTGACATTGAGGAGGTTTACAACTTTACTATCCTGCACTATGCAGTGGTAGGCTTACAGTTTAGGTGGTAATTGCTGTGGTTTTTTATCTGCTGATGGATGCTATGTGTCCTGCCCGGGTTATAGCCCACTGATGGCGCAGATCA
>JBGSXH010000480.1:0-12994 GCA_041751515.1 Cyclobacteriaceae bacterium
CCTCATTGATTTTTCTATTGAGAAAATTGACTAGTCTGGTAGGTATATTTTTTGGCTTATTAAAATCTTTGTAATTATATAAATTAAGCGGATAGTAATTCTGCCATGCAATACGCGCAAGCTCAGGTGACTTCTGCTTTATATAAGCTATCTGTATTTTGCGATCTGTGAGCAAGTCCGCATGGGTACGGCATACTAAATCCAACACTTCTGGTTGAAGAAAAGGCAATAAAACCTCCCGGTTCTTATCGAATATTTTAAGATTCACATGTGACCTTTTGACAGCACAATACTTAAACTCGAGAATGGTCAATTTCATAATGTTATTATTAACCATAATTTGGTCTAAGGCTACTTTTACCGTCTCACGAATATAATCTGTCAAGGAGCCTTTCAGCTTCCAGTGCCTCCACAATTTGTTTGCTAAATCTAAGCCGCCTTCTTTAACAATTTGAGATATTGCAATGTCCAGTAACTCGTTTTCATCGAGATTATCTCCTACCCTTTGTAGCCTGAAAATCTCCCCACCGTGCCCCAGGATAAACAAGTCCCCTAACTTTTCAACATCATCAATAACTGCCATCTGCCGAGAATGAGTCACTTCATTATAACAGCCTGTGGTTGCAACAAGCTCCTCGAACTTCTCCCATAAATAACCTCGAGGAATTTCAAATTCATGAAAAGGCAACGCTTTCGATGTTGCAATATCCTTAGCAAACTTAATCTCATCGCCGCCATTCTCATAATTATAAGAGTAAGATATTATGTCCTGCTGCCCTTTAGGTATTGCGGCAGCAATTGTCCTGCTATCAATGCCGCCAGACAACGGCAGCATTACTTTTTTACCCTCAATATGCTCAAAGATTTCTTTTTCAAATACCTCTCCAAACAAGGCTGTTGCCTCATTCAAATCATATATTTCCGGTTTGTAGTACCAGTCCCAGTATTGCTCGATTGCAG
Source organism: Cyclobacteriaceae bacterium (assembly GCA_041751515.1). Lineage (GTDB taxonomy): Bacteria > Bacteroidota > Bacteroidia > Cytophagales > Cyclobacteriaceae > JBGSXH01. Next base: position 961 of record JBGSXH010000480.1, read on the forward strand.
TGATATAATTATTGTTATCAACATCAACATAAGCTGCATTTGGAAGCGTTTTAATATTTTTATAGAATGTTTTATCATCGAAGAAGAAACCTGTAGCTGCAAAAAATGCTACGCTTTTGTAATCAATTGGCTCTTTTCCGAGATCATAAGCTTCAGTCACCATTTCCATGGTCTTCCAATTATACAGCTGCTGACTGATCGGCATTATCGGCGTTTTGATACGCATAAAAAATAAGTATTAACTAACAAAAAAATACAAATAGCATTCGGAGTCAATGCATGCTACGTCCCTATATAAACAGTACTGATTTATGCACTAATTGTTCATCAGGAATAGAAATAAAAAATACAATATCACTAAACTTGGATTGAAAGAAATTAAACCGATCTATTAGAAATACGCTGACATGCGTTCAGCAGTGTGCTTATAAAATAATCCTGGCGCTACAGACAATTAATTGTCAAGCATCCACTATAAGCATCATCGATTGAAGCCCCATATTGCTATCAAGTAAAATGTCAGTGTGCGTGACTTACTTTAATGTCCTTCATTTGCAATGGTTTTAGCCATCCAGATCTTTTGAAATGATTTAACGCTAATAAAGTACTGATTGCATAGGCATTGGCCTTATTCTCCTTCATAAAGGCGTCATAGTACCCTTTTCTCAAAGACAGCGGTATAGCGAGTTCGTTTTCCTTGTTGCCGATCAGAAAATGTTGAAGCTGCTTATCATTGCTTTCTCCAAGAAATTGATTTTCCCAATTCCGTTTAATTAAATTTTTCCCCAGCACATTTTCTTTGAATTTTCGAAGAACATACCTTACCGTTCTTTCTGGCAAACGATATTTCTTTTTGAAATTCTGGTAGTTATAAAGATTAAGCGGGTAATAATCCTGCCAGGGGACTTTTGCTATTTCAGGAGCTTTTTGCTTTATATACTCAATCATTACCTGACGTTTATATAAAAGCTTATGATCGGTTTTACATAAGACATCCAGCATTTCCTGCTCCACAAATGGCAATAACACCTCGTTTCTTCTTGCAAAGATATTGAGATTTACCAATGATCTTCTTGTCGCACAAAATTTGTAATCGAAAGCGAAAAATCTAAATGCCGGGCTTTTGATATCCAAGGTTTTCATCGCCTGCGAAAACGTTTCCCAAATATATTCCTTCAAGTTTCCCTCCAGGCCCCATAACTTCCACAATTGCTCTCCCAGAATCATTCCGCCTGCTTTCTCACAGTACTTAATAGCATGCTCCACCAGCTGCTCGTGGGTAGCATTATCAGGCAATTCATCTATTCGATACGACTCTCCACCCTGGCCCATGATGAAGAGATTGCCCAGTGGTTCCAGGTCGTCTATTACACCCATTTGCCTGGAGTGCGATACTTCATTATAGCCACCGGTGGCCTCCAAAAGAGATTCAAATTTTGGCCATAAATAGCCTTTTGGAATAGTGAATTCCCTGAAGGGTAAATGCATGATTTTAGCGATACGCCTGGAAAACCGCACCTCATCAATACCATTCTCAAAGTTATATGAATAGCTCAAAGTATTGGTTTGCCCATTCGGGTACGCGGCTGCAATGGTACGGCTATCCATCCCACCTGAAAGTGGCAGTAAAACCATTTTGCCCTTAGTTTTAGTGGCAAGCATTGTTTCCAGGCACTCTCCCATCTGCTGGACAGCAGTATTTACATCAAATATTTCCGGTTTATGATACCAGTCCCAATACTGATTGATACTTTCTATTTTATTGGTTTGGGGATTGATGGTAATTTCCGATGCATTGGGTAGCATCTTAATGTTTTTATAATACGAGCTGTCCCCGAAGAAAAAGCCAGTAGCCGCAAAAAAGGCTATGCTCTTATAATCCAGAGGTTCTTCAGCAAGCTTATATTCGTTGCAAACGATTTCATTCGTTTGAGCATTAAAAAAATAATGCTTTACAGGCATTATTGCTGTTCTAATTTTCATCAGAAAAAATATAAATATGAATTAATCTAAGACTTCTCGCCAGATGCGGTAGAAAACTTATACTATAAGGCAAAATACATAGTATAAGTTTTCAAAATATTCGACGCAAAGACTTACGAAAATACTAAGTGTTTGGATCACAGCGGCCAAACATTCCAGGGAATCCGTAATAAAATCATAAATAAGCCAATGCCATACAATAAAGTGATGGTTTTGAATTTACGAACGTCTTCCTGCAGCCGTTTCGCCCGCGAAAATCCAATAGTTATCAGCACTACGGCAAGAATCATGGTGAGCGGATGCTCGAGTACATAAAAACGCAACGAGGTCTCTTTCATGAAGCCCTCGTTGGCCGCAGCAATACCCAATGGAGAGATAAAGTAAAGTACAACCCCCAACAACCACTGTAAGTGAACAGGTATCAGGCCTAAAAGACTGATTTTACGGTCTTTGTCCTGGAATGGTTTATTCCTGGAATAACCGATTAAAGCATTGATAAAAGCGATCAAAACACCGGCAATTACCAAATATGCCATAAATGAATGCGCATGTTTCAGTCCTGTATACATATGTAAAGCTACCTATTTAATAGCAGCAAAGTAAGCAAATTTCAAATGTAAAAAAACGCATAAAAGAACCTCACCGCATTTTTATGCAGACAAAGTAAATTTATGCGTTGAAAATTAGTTATAGTCTACGATAAGCCTCCACTAGAGTGGATGGAATTCTACCTAACAGATGACTAATTTATTGGTTTATGATAAAACAGGCTCTAGATTCTCTTTGACTTGCTTGGTCTCTGACCACCACGGTAAAGGAAATTTAATATCATTTACTGATTCAAGCACCTGATCCGGTTTGAAGGCATACTTCATCAGCTCTTCCCGCTTACTGACACCACTTAGCACCAATATGGTATGATAGCCCATTTGAACACCTCCCTGAATGTCAGTTGACATGGTATCGCCTATAACGGTAGTTTCAGCAGTTTCAAGCCCTAGGGCTTTTCTCGCGGAACGCATCATCACAGGACTTGGTTTGCCAACCTCAAAGGCTTTTATACCGGTAGCTTCTTCTATCATTGCGGTAGTGGCAGCAATGCCGAGATTATTCCAACCGCGCTTTTTGGGCGAAGGATCTCTATTCGTTGTAATGAATTTCGCTCCATTCAAAATCATGTCGACAGCGCGATGTACCATTTCCAAAGTGAAATTCAGACCCTCGCCAAGTACCACAAAGTCCGGATCTGTTTCTACCAGTACCAGACCATTTTGATGCAAACTTGTCAGCAGGCCACCTTCTCCAAGCACGTAAGCAGTCCCTCCAGGGGCCTGGCTGGCAAGGAACTTACCCGTTGCCATTGCACTGGTGTAAACATGCTCTTCACTAACGATGATCCCTAATTTTTTAAGCTTTCTCATGACCTCCAGGGGCGTGCGCTGGCTGTTGTTGGTCATAAACATAAAAGGGATGTCCTTTTTTAACAGCGTATGTATGAAATTATCAGCTCCTTTGATAAGCTGATTTCCACCGTAAATGACGCCATCCATATCTATTAATAATCCATTTTTCATCATTCAATTCTTTAAGTGAGTACTATTAAATCCGTATCTATTGCCACTTAACTCGTACAGCGGACTCAATTTTCCTTTCGAGAAATCATTAAAATTAATTGCAGTAATATTTTTTTAGCACTACACTATAATGATAGCAAGTAGCACACAATACCACTTAGCTTAATTTACTCAATTAAAACAACAGGTGAAAAATTAAATTCAGATAAAATTGCAGAAAACGTTACCAAAAATGATTTAATCAGGAATTAAGTCTGGATCAGAGCTTAATTTTTGATTTTTGCCGCAAAACATTGAATATCAGTAAATAATTAAAGCCAAGAATGGTACAAATCTATCTAAAAGGGGAAATAAAGCTTAAAAGTAGTACCCTTGTTGAGTTCACTGTGGACTTCAACCTTTCCTTCGATATTATCCATGATTCTTTTTACCAGATATAAGCCAACGCCGGTACCGTCAACATGGGTATGCAATCTTTTAAACATGTAAAATATCTTGTCAAGATCATTTTTTTCAATTCCCAACCCGTTATCCTGCATTGTAATTACTTTATATTGATCTTCCTGGCTGCATCTTATACTTATTTCCGGATCTCTATCCGGACTTCGATATTTAATGGCATTAGATAACAGGTTGTAGATGATACTTTTCAGATTTTTATAGGAAAACTGTATCTCCAGGCAATCTTCAATATCGACGATTATTGTTGCATTTTCCTGTTCTATCAAGTTTTGCAAGTCTAGCTGCGCATCGTTAATGATCTCCTGAAAGTCAATGTTAGAATATTCCTCAACTTCCTTTTGAAGTTTTGCAATGTCAGTTAGCTCGCCAATTGTATTCTTAAATCTTTCTACAGAGGAGTTAATGAGCGTAACAGTTTTATCAATCTTACTATTTTCTATAGGCTCATGACGAAGCTGTGATTGTAGCATGGTCATTAATCCTTCAATATTAGAAATGGGTGCTTTAAGGTCGTGCGAAGCGGTATAGATGAAATTATCTAAATCAGAATTAATTAATTTGAGGTGATTATTGGTTTGGGACAATTCCTCAAGGCTGGACTGAATTTCTTCATTTGCGGCGGAAAGTTCTTCATTACTGGCTGCCAATTCTTCCGTCATTTGGTGCAAGGACTCTTCTGCTTTTTTCCGATCCGTAATATCTGCGACTATCCCGGCCATTTTCAAAGCCTGACCGTCTTCGTCCTTTTTTGTCACTAAACCACGAACTGCTACCCACCTTTCCTGCCCATGACGGGTATGTATCCTTACTTCAAAGTCCAGGTCTGCACCTTCTTTAGCCAACTTAAAAGCGTCATACACCTCTTGCCTGTATGGTGCCTGAACATGATCAATAAAATCTCCAAACCCCCATTGATGTACCGGTTGATCATAACCAAAAATTGTGTCATGAAAAGCTGAACGAATAGAAGTATCTGAAATCATATCGAGATTCCAGGTGCCCATTTGGCCAGCATTTAATGCAAGTTTTAGTCGGTTTTCACTTTCTTCTATCCGCTTTCTGGCAATGATCTGATCGGTGATTTCATATGCAAAAACCAATATACCGTCTATTTTACCATTTCTGCTTTTGGTAGCCTGATATATGAAATTGAAATAGCTTTTTTGGTTGGGGTCCAAATTACTAACATGTTTCCTCTTTAAAAAGACGGGGACTTCATTACCATAATATGTTTCTCCACTTTTGTAAACATTGTCCAGTATTGTTGGAATTGCCTGTCCTTCAAGTTCAGGCAAAGCTTCAAGAATGGGAAGCCCTTTCAATTTTCTTCCTTTAAAAACAGCCTGATATTGTGGGTTTACCAAGGAAAATATGTGTTTGGGACCCTTTAAAGTACAGATGAGTGCAGGGGCATCCATAAATAGATGAATCAATTCTCTTTCATGCAATTCCGCTTCTTTCCGAGCCGCTTTCTCAACTGCCAGTTGAATTTCGTATTGCTCTGCTTGTTTCCTGCGCGTTGCGTCGACAATGATGCCAGAGATCTTCAGTGGCTTATTATTTAAGTTCACATACACACTGCCTTTCATGTGTAGCCACCTCAACTCATCATTAGTATCGATGATCCTAAAATCCAAGTCAAGCTGCCCCGATTCAAATGCATGGTTATAATTCTCCAGAAACGCTGCAATATCATCATCATGTACGAAGGTCAAGAGTTTATCAATACTCCAATTAGCCTGCAGCTCCTCAAATCCAAATATTTTATCATGTTCTAGTGTTCTGATATATTCGTTTTTTATGAGGTCGATTGTCCAGGTACCAACACTGCCAGCCCCTAATGCAGTTCGCAACATTTGCTCACTCTTCTCAACGTGCAACTTGCTATTGACCATTTCGGTCACATCAGTGGCAGCTTGAAGAATACCATAAAATTCTCCCTCCTCATTTTTAAGTGCTTCATAAGAGACATTGATGTATGTAAGCTCATTTCTGTGGTCTCTTTTAAGTAATGCGGGCAGTTCGTTGCCGTGGTATGCTTCTCCGGTTTTTAAAACCTGCTTTAAAATACGCTCATAACCTTGATCACTTACTTCAGGCAGTGCACTAAACAAAGGCTTATTCAGTACCTCATTTAAAGATCGATCCCAGATTTGAAGCATTTTTGAATTGGCAAACTCAATTATATGATCATCACCAAGATATATACCAATTGCCATGGGAGCTTGCTCATAGAGATTTTTGAGCCAACTAGCATTTTTAAAATCAGAAGAAGCTTTATCAGTCATAACAGCACCAGCCTATAACTTTTATTATAGAGATAATATAATTGGAAAATAAGATATGCAAGAAGGTAAATATGACTGATTTTTAAAAAATATAAAAGTTGATACATCAAATTTACAAATTAATAAAAACAGCCTGCAGTAAAGTACAGGCTGAAGTTAATTCAATCATATAAAACTGAAATTCAAGTATTCTATAAACCAAATAAGTTCGGCAACCAAAGACTTATGGCGGGAATATAAGTAACCAGTAACAACGCTATTACCATAGCAATAAATAAAGGCATCAAAGGCTTAATGACCTTGCTAATACTGATGCCTGCCACTCCGCAGCCCACGAAAAGCACGCCGCCAACAGGTGGTGTGCATAGGCCGATGCAAAGATTGAGTACCATCATTATTCCAAAATGGGTAGGGTCAACACCAAGCGCTGTCACGACAGGCAAGAAGATGGGTGTGAAGATGAGCACGGCAGGTGTCATATCCATAAATATGCCTACAAAAAGCAAAATAAGATTAATGATAATGAGTACCACTATCTTATTATCACTGATGGACAAGAGTGCTTCGCTCACTCCCTGGGGAATATTTTCGAAAGACATCACCCATGACATCCCCATAGATGTACCAATGAGCAGCATGACAATAGCGGTAGTGATAACAGTGTGAATGAGAATATCGGGAAGGTCTTTCACCTTTACCTGCCTGTAGAATACCATAGATAAAACTATAGTGTACAAAACAGCTACCGCAGAAGCTTCCGTTGCTGTAAAATAACCCGCTATAATGCCCCCGATGACAATGACCAACAACAGCAAACTAGGCAGCGCATCGATAAATTTAAAAAACACCTCCTTAAAAGTTACCCTGTCTCCTACAGGGTACTTTTTCTTATACGCGATAAACCCCGCCACAAGCATTAAAAACATGCCCACAAGCAATCCTGGCAGATACCCTGCTATAAACAAGGCCGCTATGGAAACACCTCCGCTGGCAAGAGAATATACAATGAGGATATTGCTCGGCGGAATGATCATGCCTGTGGTTGCTGAAGTGATGTTGACCGCAGCGCTAAATGATTTAGAGTAACCTTCTTTGACCATACGCGGATTCATAATGCCGCCAATCGCCGAGGCCGCGGCTACAGCAGAACCGGATATCGCACCAAATAACATGCAGGCAATAATATTGACATAAGCCAGGCCTCCTGGCAAAGTGCCCACTAACCCTTTGGCAAAATCAATAAGCCGACTGGCAATTCCTCCACGGTTCATCAGCTGCCCTGCAAGGATAAAAAAGGGTATGGCGAGCAAGGCAAAACTATCCAGGCCGGTAGCCATGCGCTGGGCCATGGTGGTAAATGCTGCTTCCGGAGCAATGTTTACTAGCATCGTCACCATGGCTGCAATGCCGATGGCAAAAGCAATGGGAACGCCAATTCCCAATAAAATCACAAAGCTTAAGACTAAGATAATTACCTCAATATAATTCATAGTTTTAGGTGTTATCGATGCTGTAACGGTAGATGATATGGCTAAAATATTTCTTCGCCTTGAGCTTCAGGACTTTCTCTGGGTTCAAATAAGTTGGCAAAGCTATAATAGATAATAAGCAGTCCACTTAAAGGTAAAACTGAGTAAACATAGCCCAGCGGAATGTTAAGTGAGGCTGAAGTCTGCTCTAACGTTAGGGTAATGTAAACCAGCCGAATTCCGCCCCAAACCATTACCAGCAATGCAAAAATGGCTACCAGTATATTGATGGCCATAGTTAGCTTTCTAGACGCCACTGGGTTGCTTTCCTGCAGCTTCATCGGCAAAATGTCAATAGCGAGATGAAGTTTTTTCCCTGCTACATAACTGGCGCCTAAAAGTCCTACCCAAATTAATAAATAGCGGGCAAGCTCATCGGTAAATGAGCTGGGTGACATGGCGATATACCGTGATCCTACCTGCCATAATACATTTAATACCATGAATGACATCAGGGAAACCAGGAAAATGAACAGTACTTCATCTACTTTTTCTCGAAAATTCATGATTGCTTATTTTGCGATTCACTTAGCATTTACTGAGCATATTATTCAGCTTTCGAAATACTGGAAGTTGACCTTATTTGTTGAATGATCTCGTACAGGTTGGGGTCGCTATGGCGGAAGGCCTCATACATCGGCGCAACAAGTTCGGCAAATGGTGCCTTGTCGGGCGTATTGACTACCACACCCGCTGCTTTTACTGCAGCAAGAGCTTCTTCCTCCGCTTCCGCCCATAATTGTTGCTGCACAGGCACGGATGCATTGACAGCAGTCATCAACCATTTCTGCTCCTGCTCGCTGAGCTGATCCCAAACGAAGGTGCTGATCATCAGAATATCCGGCACCATGGTATGTTCATTCAAGGAGAAATAACGACAAACTTCATAATGCCGGGAGAGGTAAAAGCTGGGTGAGTTGTTTTCTGCCCCATCAACCACCCCTTGTTGTAGGGCTGTATAGAGTTCTCCCCAGGAAATCGGTGTAGCTGCCCCGCCGAAGCTGCGAATCATATTGATGGAAGTGTTGCTATCCTGCACCCTGATTTTCATTCCTCCAAGATCGGCAGGTTTATCTATCGGCTTCTTGGTGGAATAAAAACTACGACTACCTGCATCGTAAAAGCACAGGCCTTTTAGCCAGTATTGTTCCCCTTCCGAGAGAAACATGTTGCCAATCTCACCATCAAGCACATTTCTGTAATGTGCCTTGTTTTCAAAAAGATACGGTAAGCTCAAAACTTTGAAATTGGGAGAAAAGCTTTCCATGACTGCAGCAGAAATTTTCGTCATTCCCAGGCTGCCAATTTGCAGCAACTCTAACGCTTCTCTTTCATTGCCTAATTGAGAGCTTGGATAAATCTCAATGGTCATTTCGCCTCCAGAAACTTTGTCCAGCTCCTCCGCCATAAATACCATCGCTTCGTGTACCGGATGAGAAGTGTCGAGTCCATGTGCGAGCTTAATCACTCTTTTCTGCTCCTTTAACTCGCAGGCACTCATCATAAGCAGGAGAAGCAGCGAAAAGGTAAAATAGATACGCTTATTAAATGACTGTGCCAGATACTGAAATATTAATATCATTACGATTCATTTAATGAATTTCTAACTGACTGGACAATAGACAATGCACTACTGATTTGCTGTTGTAGCTGTGAAAAATCACCATTGGCGATCAGCTTTTTGTCCATCAACTGCGAGCCCATGCCTACACAACTTACGCCTGCCTTGAACCATTGCTTCAGGTTTTCTGCTGTTGGCGTGACCCCTCCCGTTGGCATCATCTTAATATGCGGCATCACCGATTTTATGGCCGCAATAAAATCCGGACCTAATACATTGCCGGGAAATGCTTTAATAAGCATGGCACCCAATTGATCGGCCTGGTATACCTCTGTTAAGGTAGCGCAGCCCGGAATCCAGAGTTTGTCGCGATCATCGCAGGCTTTGGCGACTTCCGGCACCAAAGCGGGAGAAACAATAAAATCTGCCCCAATATCTATAAACATAGCTGCATCGTTTGCGCTGAAGATCGTACCCATTCCCAAAAGCATATCAGGATGTAATGAGGCATGTTTGGCCAGGGCTGTAAAAACCTGTTTTGCATTGCTGCCGCGGTTAGTAAACTCGAATATTTTTATACCTGCCTGATAAGCGGCGTCCATCACAGCGATGGCGGTAGCTTCATCCTCATGATTAAAAACCGGGATCATACCGGTAGCCCTCATTTTCTCTACTATTGCTGCTTTAGCTATATTCATTTATCTCAGTAATTTACCTACGTTTTCACCATTCATTAATTGTAAGATTTCCGCAGCACTGGCAAGATTGGCATCGCCGGGAATGGAATGCTTCAGCACAGAAGCTGCCACAGCATAATTCAGTGCTTCTTCGTCGCTGTTCAAATTCAAGAGTCCATACACTAAACCGGCCATAAATGCATCTCCCCCACCGATTCTATCGACAATGCTGGCCATGTCGTATGTGGCGGATCTAATCACCTGCTCATTTGACCACAGTACTCCCGAAAGCTTGTTATGCGAAGCACTTAAGGATTCCCGCTCTGTGGTAGTAATTTTTTCTATCTGATTATATTGCCTTGCTACCTTATCGCAGGTATCTTTGAAGTTATCGCCGATAATCCCCAGGCAATTTTCAAAGTCTACTTCACCACCCACAACGATATGGCTATGCGCAATGAGTTCCGGCATAACATCCTGTGCGGATTTTCCATATTGCCATAAATTTCTGCGGTAATTAATATCACCGGAAACCATAACGCCCTGTTTTTTTGCAGCTTGTAATGCTTCCAGGCAAACCTTCGCAGCATTGGCAGAGATGGCGGGTGTTATGCCTGTCCAGTGAAACCAAGCTGCTGTTTTCATGATAGCGTCCCAGTCAAAACTACCAGGCATCATTTTGGAGAAAGCGGAGTCAAAACGATCGTAAATAATCTTTGAAGATCGTTGCATGGCACCATTTTCCAGGAAGTACAGGCCAAGCCTGCCTTCCCCAAACTGGATATACTGTGTGTCAACTCCAGTACGCTGCAGGTAAGCGCTGGCAGCTTTTCCCAAAGCATGTTCGGGAAAAACGGTTATATGAGTTGAAGACTGCCCCATCTGAGACAGAGATACGGCCACATTGGCCTCTGCCCCACCGTAGACACATTGAAAACTATCAGCCTGCGCAAAGCGCTCGAAGCCCGGAGCTGTCAATCGCATCATTACTTCACCAAATGTTACTACCGCTTTTTTTTCCATTGTATACCGTCTTGAGTCCCCTATTTTATTCTATTTTTCTTGGGATCACAAATATTAAAGTTTATATATAATTTTATTCTCAGAATTAATTATATTGCGCAATCGATTGCGCAATATAATTAAAATATTGATATGTCACACAAAATTTTAAAAATCCATCCCGCTGATAACGTATTAGTAGCTCTGGTAGACCTGGATGCAGGTGAAACGATCGTCTTTGAAGGTAAATCCATTCAGGTCATCACACCAGTGCCTGCAAAACATAAAATTGCCCTGGAAACATTAACTCCTGGAACAGCGATAAAAATGTATGGCATCTTGGTAGGAAAAGCTGTGCATCTTATTGAACAAGGCGCAGCATTGACGACAGAAAACGTGAAGCATCAGGCCGCTTCTTATCAGGATAAAACCGAACAGGTTTCCTGGGCACCTCCTGATGTGAGAAACTGGAAGGACCGGACTTTTAATGGTTATCATCGTGCAGATGGCAAAGTGGGCACTGCCAACTACTGGCTCGTCATTCCGCTGGTATTTTGTGAAAACAGAAATGTAGATGTCATTCGACAGGCATTTGTGGACGAACTGGGTTTTAGTCAGCCTGAGAAATATCAAAGCTATGTGCATGAAATGGTAAAGATGTACAAGGCTGGTAAAACGGAAGATATTGACAGACTCACTTTTCATCAAGCAACTGCCATTGAGGAAGATAAGATATTCCGAAATATTGATGGCATCAAATTCTTAACCCACAATGGTGGCTGCGGCGGCATTCGTCAGGATTCGGAGATGCTTTGCGCCTTGTTAGCTGGTTATATTCATAATCCCAATGTAGCTGGTGCCACAATTTTAAGTTTAGGATGCCAGAATGCGCAGGTAAGTCTGCTGCAAGAAAAACTGAACATCCATCATCCGAATTTACAAAAACCACTTATAGTGC
>JBGSXH010000481.1:0-2111 GCA_041751515.1 Cyclobacteriaceae bacterium
ATAAAGATACATCTACTACATTTCTATTACCAATCTCAACAGTCTCGGAAGTGTAACCAATAAATGTGAAAATCAATGCACCACCATCATTGGGTACATTAATACTGTAATTTCCGTTAACATCAGTAACGGTTCCAGTTGCAGTGCCCTGCAAAACAACATTTACTCCTGGAAGGGGATCCCCTTCCTCCATAGAGCTCACTGCTCCTGTGATTGTTCGTCCCTGTGCCCATGCGTCGGTAGCAATGACCGTTAACATTAGCAAGGAAACTAGTAAAATTCTCCTCATAAAATAACTCGTTTAAAGGTTTTTTAATTTATTTAATTAACTCACACCTTCAAACATAATATTTAATTTGGTAAAATAAATATTGTCGGTACATTTTTTTTTCTGCAAACAGAAATGCCAAATATTATATAATTGAAATATTAAAATAAAATACACTTATATTAGCTGCAATCATGACTGAGTATTAAAATAATACAAATTACAATTATTTATAAATTTGAAAATAATAGCCTAACAAACATTCGTTTTACAGGAGCAAAAGTTCTATCCTGCGGTTAACTGCCTTATTTTCTTCTGTCAAATTGTCTTTTAACGGTTGCTCGTCACCAAATCCTTTCGCTCGGAGATTTTCGGGCTGGATACCCTGATCCCGCAGGTAGGCCACCACAGCTTCTGCTCTCTTTTGAGAAAGGTGAAGGTTATATTGCTTAGTCCCGGAATCGTCAGTATGGCCATGCACAGCGACTTTCAGGCCAGCATTTTCTTCCATAAGTTTGACAATTTTATTTAATTCTGTCCTTGATTTATCGGTGAGCTGATAGCTATCAAAGTCAAAATAAAGATTATTTAAAACAATGCTAACGCCTTGATTTATAGGGATTAAATTAAAATTATTAGTTATTGACGTCTCCCTGTTTTGCGGTGCAGTCATGCGCCTGCTTTCAAATAAATAACCGGATTTACCAATATAAAAGCCCAAAGTATCCACATTGGGTAAAACCATCAGGTATTTGCCTGTAATACTATCGGAGCTTACTTTAGCAATTAGGCTGTCCGCTTGAAGGTCGTACAATTCCACTATTGCTTTTAAAGGTTTTTCTGTAGTTTTATCCCGAATAACGCCCTGGATATAGGTTGCAATGGTTTGTGGTCTGGCAGTAGCCGGAACGTTAAAGGTATATAGCTTACTTTCTACATATTTCCTTCCTACTTTCTTCTCATGCGCGTATAAGGCCTTTTCACCACCAGGCAGTATAAAAAGCGATACCTGATCCTGATGGTCATTGATAGGGTAGCCGAGGTTTTCGGGATTTTGCCATTGATTACCTTTGAATTCCGATTTAAACAAATCGAAGCCGCCAAATCCGGGATGGCCTAACGAAGCAAAATATAGTGTTTGTCCATTGGCATGAAAGAATGGTGAAACTTCATCGAAGGGGGTATTGATGGGTGCACCCAGGTTTTTAGCTACCGACCAGGTACCCTCTTCATTCAAACGGCTGACGTAAATATCCCTACGGCCAAGACCTTCAGGACGATCGCTTACAAAATATAATGTTCTACCATCGGCAGAAAGGCTGGGCTGGCTTTCCCAATGCTTAGTATTAATACCGCTGCCCAGGTTCTCCGGCACCGACCACTGCTCCCCTTGTTTGTAGCTGACAAAAAGATCACAGCCACCGTAGGATTTTCTTCCCTGGCAGCTGGTAAAAATGAGCATTCTGCCATCTGCAGAAATCGTACTGGTGCCTTCATTGTCCCTGGTATTGATGGCTTTCGAAATTGACTTTGGCTCCGACCATGTACTGTCTTCCAGCAAAACAGCCTCCATAATATCTTCATCGTCCTGTGGGCCTCCCCCATCTCTTTTCGTGAAGATGATGCGGCTTCCGTCTGCAGTTAGCACCGGAAAGTATTGTAATGCAAACTGGTTCAAGGCATCGTCAATGGGTTCCGGCTTAAAATCCACAGGCTGATCAATATTCTTCAGGCTAAATTCAGCATGCTGCATATTCATGCTCAACGTGGCTTTGGCTCTTGGAGGAAAGTTATCATAGGCAAGACCTTTGTTAATCCATTCCTTTGCCTCGCTATAAGCACC
>JBGSXH010000482.1:0-1528 GCA_041751515.1 Cyclobacteriaceae bacterium
CCTTGCTTCAATGCATTGACGCAAAGGCTAAAATTGCGATAATGATTGGCAAAAGCCTCCAGGTAACCTTCCGGGTGCCCCGGTGGTGTGCGGGTATTATGATTGGCAGCATCTGATAAATAAGGAGCGCCGGTGCGCAGCAGCTGCGAAGGCTTATCCAGCCATTTCAACACCAAAGAATTCGCATCTTCCTGATGCCATTCCAATCCGCCTTTTTCACCATATACCCGTATTTTCACCTTGTTTTCTTCTCCGGCAGCAATCTGAGTAGCCATTAATACACCGGAAGCGCCATTATTAAAACGCAGTAAAACAGCACCATCATCATCCAGTAGTCGGTTAGGTACTTTCGTATATAAGTCTGCACATAGTTGGGATACCTGCAAGCCTGTTACATATTCAGCAAGATTAAAGGCATGCGTACCGATATCCCCCATGCAACCGGCTTTGCCGCTTTTTGACGGATCTGTTCGCCAGGCCGCCTGCTTGTTATCCTCTCCTTCCAGCGGCGTACTCAGCCAGCCTTGCGGATATTCCACATAGACTTTCCTGATATTGCCGAGCTCGCCGGAGGCTACCACTTCACGGGCATGTTTTAACATGGGATAGCCCGTGTAAGTATGCGTCAAACAAAACAATCTATCACTGGCCTTGACAATTTTTTCCAGCGCAATGGCTTCTTCCATTGTAAGTGTCATGGGCTTATCCAGCACTACATGAAAACCATGCTCAATAGCCAGTTTTGCAGGCTCAAAATGCACATGATTAGGTGTAACGATGCTGACAAAGTCCATGCGCTCCTCTTCAGGAAGTGCACTTTCTTTTTCAAACATTTCGTGGTATGACTTATAAACCCGGTCCTGGGCTAATCCAAGTTCTTCACCGGCAATTTTAGATTTTTCAGCGTCGCTACTAAAAGCGCCACATACCAATGCTATATTTCCATCCATATTGGCAGCAATGCGATGTACCGCCCCGATAAAAGCACCGGGACCGCCACCAATCATTCCCATTTTCAATTTCTTCATATTGATGTTTTTTGGTTTAAGGCAATTGTAAAGTCTGAATTTGCAAAATTCTTGATACGAATAAAAATACTGGCCTTATTTATCATGGCAGGTATGATTTTAACAATTTATAACTTATTATTAAATTTTGTAGGAAAGCACAATGCATCCTTATTATTTCAACCTTTTGTTGATAATCTCAATAAAAATATTGCCTTTGATGAAAATTGCACATTATTTACCTATCTGCGACCTTCTTAATTCAATAGTGCCTTAATATGCTGCTAACTGTTCGTATTAAACTATCTGCTATGATGTTCCTGGAGTTTTTTATCTGGGGCGTATGGTTCGTTACCTTGGGTACTTATGTGCTACAGCAGCTGAATGGCAGCGGCACACAGGTAGGTCTTGCCTTTTTAAGTCAGTCGATTGGTGCCATTTTGGCGCCATTTATAGTGGGCTTAATCGCAGACCGGTATTTTCCGGCACAGCGCATTTTCGGGGCCCTGCATTTGGCTGGA
>JBGSXH010000483.1:0-8987 GCA_041751515.1 Cyclobacteriaceae bacterium
TCAACTATCTGTCTTACTTCAAAGCGCAGCAGGAATTTGAAATTTGTGCTGCAATACAAGATATCATCAATTTTAGAAGCACCCTCAACCAATGAGGTTTAACCAGCGGTGTAAGTGGTTAAATAATTTTAATTCAAACCTTTAGCCAGCAATATTCGCCCAATCTGCATAGAATTTATTACATCGTAGCAAAATTCATTATTCTACAAAAATGAAGACCACAACGCTTAAAATTGTTTGTTAATCGCTCAAACAATCAATAAGTTAAGGAAAACACGGTGCAATCTGTCAACAGTAGGCACAGCTTTTTCTCAAAAATGCTTTTTAGATACAATCCTTGCATCCGGCTAAGAATGCAGGATTAGGGTTGAACTTTATCATTCATATATTTGCTATAGACGATGTCAGAAAATAAAACGTATTAATCCACTCAAAGCCTTAGCGTTACTATGCTATCCACGAAACGAAATAATCTCCAGGTACTCGTAGAAATCTTTCCAAATTTTGATACAGAACTAAGAGGCATGATCCGCAACTTTTCACCGGAATTAATACAAAATTTCTTTGGAGACCTTTGCCCTGAGGATTTGGTGGAGAAACTTCATTTTTTCGAATCATACGAAGAATATGAGATCTGCGCAGTGATTAAAATGTTGATCAGAAAAAAATGTGGTATAGAATAAAATAAATAACCCTTCATAGTGCTCTCAGCTTGAAACACTTACAATTATATGTATATTCAGTTGACCAAATATTGATAATTGTGTAAAACAGTTACAATTTAATCGTGTTATCAAATTATTTATTTAGCTTTTAACACGAAATGGAGCAGTTGAAATATGTCTTCGAACATCTTGAAGATTTTGATGATGATGTGAAAGTAATGTTCCGATGCCTTCCTAAAAAGTCAATGCACAAGCTTTTTGATGATTTAAGTGAAGGGGAACTAGAGCATTTACTCCTATTTTTTGAACGACAGGAAGAATACGAGATTTGTGCAGGCATAAAATACACCTTGGATAAAAAACCACTGCACCAATTATAAAAGAACTATACCCACTAGGTGTACTAGTCATGGCTTATCAAATACATGTCACTACTTATAAAGTCACAATTATTTCAGGAATGTCTAAACTTGATCGATCAGCGTATACGACAGGCTGATGAACAGGTAAAGAGCACACAGGCCATTGCCAACGAATCGGGAAAAAGTAGCGCTGGAGACAAATATGAAACTACACGCGAAGTCCTTCAACAGGAAATTAACCGGTACCTGAACCAAAAGCAAGAGGCCCTCAAATTGAAAAAAGCACTTACTGTCATAAACCCACAGAAATCATCTGACAATATTGATCACGGTAGTTTGGTGACTACTAATGCAGGAACTTATTTTCTGGCAGTAAGCCTTGGGAATGTGTTAGTAAACAATTTTAACTACATGGTCATTTCCGTGGGCTCACCTTTAGGACAGCAACTTATTGGCCGGGAAGCTGGCGACACATTTACATTTAATAATCGTGCTTTTCACATTGAGAACATTCAATAGTATGCATTTTTTCATTATACAATGGTGGTATTTACAGCAGATTAGGTTTTTTGCTCGATAACAATGCTTTTTTTGGCGCTAAGTGTTGCATGTATAAAACTTTCTGTTACCTTTGGATAAATTTTCAATATTACTATTATCATGAATACAGGAACAGTTAAATTTTTCAATGAATCCAAAGGATTCGGTTTTATTAAAGACGCAGATTCTGACAAAGAATACTTCGTACACGTATCAGGTCTTATCGACGAAATTAGAGAAGGCGATGACGTAACTTACGATCTGCAAGAAGGAAGAAAAGGTTTAAATGCAGTGAATGTTAAACTTGCTTAATTATAATTAAAATTTATAATTTACTTTAAGTAAAGCCCTGTTATATAACAGGGCTTTTTTTATGTCCTTTTTCTAAACTTTCCTGATCTTCTTTCAACTTTCTGTCAAATATAAAAGTACCGAAAGGCAGCAATGATGCAAGTACTGCCTGCGCCATTTTCATAAAACGCCATCGCTGTTGAAATGCCACCCAGGCAGCGCCGGTTAAGAACAATATAAAAAGCAGGCCGTGCGCCCAACCGGTGTATTTTACCATTTCGGGCATTCCGGCATAGTATTTCAGCGGCATTGCTATGAAAAGCAGTAATAAATAAGAAATCCCTTCCAGAACACCCAATACCCTCAATATTTGCAAGCTTTTATATTTCATTTGTAAATTTCTAATGATCATTGATGAAAAATTATTAACCCTTGGCCTACAAATATAGGCCTCAAAAACATCCTAATCGCTCGCCTTCCTTAAAATTTAAATTTGCAGCTCAGCAGGTAAGATTTTTCAAATTGTATATTTTTATTAACTTATGCCAATAAGCTATTTAATGTACCAAAAGTCTTAGCATGCATCAGCTCTCAACCGCTTTCATTTTACTTTTACCTATCGTTTTTTTAAGCAATCACACTATGGCACAAGAAACGGAGCTTCCACCGGAAGCAACCGAATTTTATGAACCTGTTCCTCCGGAGGTAGAAGCTGGCGAATCAGCTAATGCTGCACCATCAGATGCAATTATACTTTTTGATGGTACTGATCTTAGTGCATGGGAAAGTGAAAATGAAGGCGCCGCTGCCGAATGGGATATCGAAGGCGATGTCTTGACTGTCAGACCGCAGACTGGTGGCATCAAAACAAAGGACAGTTTTGCTGACGTACAAATTCATATAGAATGGCGATCACCCGCCGAAGTCAAAGGAGAAGGACAAGGAAGAGGCAATAGTGGCTTGTTCTTCATGGGAAAATATGAAATGCAGATTCTGGATTCTTATCAGAATAAAACATATACCAACGGGCAGGCGGGCAGTATTTATAAGCAATCTCCTCCACTCGTTAATGCTACCAATCCTCCGGGAGAATGGAACACCTACGATGTCGTTTTTACAGCGCCCAGGTTTAATAAAGATGGCATGCTTATAAGCCCTGCAAAAGTCACTGCATTTCACAATGGTGTGCTGGTGCAAAACAATTTCGAGCTGCGAGGACCTACAGAATACATAGGCATTCCTAATTATAAGGCACACGAAGAAGCCCTGCCTATTCACCTGCAAGACCACGGCGACGCGGTCAGCTTTCGTAACATATGGCTAAGAAAGCTATAATTGCACTAATGCTGGCAGTACCTTATTATTTCACCTTTGACAAGCTACATTATGAAATATAATAATTCCAGAAGGAAATTTTTGCAGCGAACTGCCATGGCAACAGCCGGCTTAAGCTTGCCAGGTTACCTTGCAGCCAACCCCTTTGCTGCACCATTCAAAAAAGTTGCCGCAAACGATCGGATTAATGTTGGATTAATTGGCTGTAAAGGTATGGGTTGGTCTAATATGTCTGCTCACTTTAAAATACCAGAAATCGAATGCATAGCATTGGCTGATATTGACCAATCAGTTTTAGATGAAAGAACTGCCGGTGTAAAAGAAGCTAGCGGTAATGCGCCAAAGCAGTATAAGGACTACCGGAAGATGCTGGAAAACAAGGATATTGATGTGGTGATTATTGGAACACCCGATCATTGGCATTGCCTGAATTTAATTGATTCATGCGAAGCCGGGAAACATGTCTATGTCGAAAAGCCTTTAGCCAATAGCATTGAAGAATGCCAACTAATGGTGAAGGCAGCCAATCGGTATGATAAAATTGTGCAGGTAGGTCAATGGCAACGCAGCGGACCACATTATGACGATGCAATCAATTATGTAAAATCCGGTGATCTCGGGCAAATAAGACTCGTCAAGTGCTGGGCTTATCAGGGCTGGATGACGCCAGTTCCTGTGAAACCCGATGAAAAGGCTCCCTCCGGCGTGGATTATGCCATGTGGCTTGGACCGGCACCGAAAAGAGCATTTAACGAAAATCGCTTTCATTTTAATTTCAGATGGTTCTGGGACTATGCCGGTGGCCTGATGACAGATTGGGGTGTGCACGAAATCGACATTGCTTTGTATGCAATGGGTGCTACCGCGCCTAAATCTGTCATAGCCTCAGGCGGAAAATTTGCTTACCCTGATGATGCTTCTGAGACCCCTGACACTTTGCAAACTGTCTATGAGTACGATGGCTTCAATATGCTTTGGGAACATGCTACCGGCATCGATGGTGGAAATTACGGTCGTAATGAAGGCATTGCATTTATCGGTAACAATGGCACCCTGGTGGTTGACCGAAAAGGCTGGGAGGTGATTCCGGAAAGAGAAAAAGATGGTGATGACTGGGTTGAAAAAGTAGAACGAATGCCCGTCCGGGAAGCAGCAGGTAATGCATTGGATATTCATGCTAAAAATTTTATTGATGCTGTCAAAGCCAATGACAAGAACAAACTAAACTGCGGCATTGAAACCGGTAGCATAGCAGCCATCAATGCACATATGGGAAATATAGCCTATAAAACAGGGAAAAAGATTTACTGGAATGAAGCAGGAAATCAATTCAAAGATAATCCGGAAGCCAACGAACTGATGCAAGCAAACTATCATAATGGCTGGAAACTACCGAAGCTGTAGCTGTATTTTGATAAAATAAAGAGCACTAGGTATGGGATTAAGAAATGTTAAAACAGACGAATACATCGCAAAGGCTGCTCCTTTTGCACGACCGATGCTCGAACAACTAAGAGCATGGGTGCACGAAGCTGCCCCGGATGACCTTACGGAAACTATTAAATGGGGAATGCCCTGCTTTGAATACAAGGGAATAGTAGCCAACATTGCCGCCTTTAAAAATCATTGTAGTTTTGGGTTCTGGAAGGGAAAATTACTTCAAGATACGCAGGGGCTCATCAACCAGGTCGGAGAAACAGGAATGGGACATTTTGGAAAGATGCAAACGATCGCTGATCTGCCTGCTGAAACAGTCTTTAAGTCGTACGTGCAGGAAGCCATTGCACTAAATAAACAGCAAATTGCTGCTGAACCTAAGAAAACCTTCGCTCAGCAGAAAGAGATTGAAACACCTGATTATCTGGCCAATGCTTTAGAGCAGGCCCCCGAGGCAAAGCAGGTATATGACAATTTTAGCTATTCCAATAAAAAGGAATATGTCGAATGGCTGGAGGATGCCAAGACCGAAAACACAAGAATGAAAAGGCTGGCTACTACCCTAGAATGGCTGGCAGCAGGAAAGCCGCGCAACTGGAAATATATGAAACAATGGAAAGGTGCCTAAGCATCATATAGAAGGGTGAATCATTCTCCTGCTGACCGTTTTGCCATGCCCTGAGCAATCGCGCTTACCATTATCAGCTGCAAAGCATGATACATCATAATGGGCAATAAAATGACTCCCACCATTGGGTTTGAAGGAAAAAGTACGGCCGCCATGACAGTACCATGAACCAGGGACTTTTTGGAACCACAAAAAATGGCTGTTATTCTATCCTCTCTGGAGAATGACATCCACCGACTGCAAACGTGCACAATGCCGTAGACAGCGAAAAACAAGGCAACCATTCCCACCGCTAAAGACAGCAAGTAAATGATGCTAAATCCTTCAAACATCTTGCCTTCAAAAGATTTCGCAAACGCAGTATACACAATCAGAAGAATAATTGATTGGTCGAAATATTTTAGATACTTCCGGTTATTGTCCGCAAAAGCTCCCAGGTAGCGGTGAAGAAAAATACCGGCAAAAACAGGTAATAACACTTGCAAGGACAAATCTGCCATCACAGCCAAGAAATCGTATTCGCCCATGGTGCCCACGTCCAGGACCAGCCCCATCCAGAGGGGTGTCAGAAAAACGCCTATCAAACTAGACACAGAGGCGTTAAAGATGGCTGCGGGTAAATTTCCTTTTGCAATGGCCACCATCACTACGGATGAAGATACAGTAGAAGGCAAAGCAGCAAGATAGAATATGCCTAACCAAAGGTTGTCCGCTTCTGGGAAAAGTGGCCTGATGCACAGCGCTATAACCGGAAATAAAATGAATGTTGAAATATGCACCAAGGCATGCAATCTGCCATTTCGAAGACCCGCCTTTAGCTTTTCAGGGCTAAGCTTTAGGCCATAAAAAAAGAAGATAACAGAGACACCATATGCACCCACCTGATCAAGAGTAATAGCTCCCTGATATAAAGCAGGAAATCTCCAGACCCACGCTAATGCTACCATTAGTATGATGGCCAGGAGAAATCCGTCTAACCCTGCTCTTTTAAGAACTTTAAAAATACGTGTCAATGAATCTCCCAATTATGTTGCACCTGCGAACAAAGCTAGGCTATTTTGGGAAATTTGGATATTATAGATTCACTTTTCCATGTTCATCCTTGCCACTGCTTTCATATCCATCACCAGAAATAGCAGCCATACCTATTTTAAACAATTGCACCATCTTAGAGTCTGAACCATCCCAATATTCAGCGTGCTCAGGAACAACTTTTAATAACGCAATGCTTGGATCTTCTTTACCATCGGGAAACCATGCTTTTAAAATGGGGGACCATAATTCATCAATCTTTTGTTTATCATGTACCAATGAAGCCTTCCCACTTACAGATACGTAAGTATTACTGCCTTTTTCAGCATAGCTCAGGTTTACCTGACGGTCCGCTTGAATTTCATCAACTTTGGAAGAAAACTCATTTGTAAAAAACCATAAATTCCCATCTTCATCGAGCTTACTGGTACTCATTGGCCTGCTTCTGAGCTGTTTGCCATCTTCTGTAGTCAGCATTGCAATTTCTATTTTCCCTATTAGTTCCTTCAGTTTTTCGTGTTTCGCTTTCTCTACCTGCATCATTATTACTTTAAAGGTTAAAGACTGATCAACAGGTGGTTAGGAAACAATGTTTAAGAAAATTAAAATTTCATTCACGGCCACAATATAACAATTCTGAGAGTATTTAATATGTACCAAATAGAACAAAGTAAATTTTTTATAATGATCAACCCAATATACTTTTGAGCTTATCAAATTTATTATACTATGTCTTTAAAAGGTTTACTTAATTTATTTGTAATGATGATGAGTTTTCATTTATCAGCACTTGCTCAATCTAGCTACTCTAACATAGAAGTACGTGAAAAAGGCCGAGACAAAGGTTATTACTATGAGGGTGAGAAATTAAATTATCGTGAGATGGGCGAGTTGATGAAAGGGAATGCAGTTGCATTCGAAAACATTAAGTCTGCCCAGGCAAATAACTCAGCTGCTCAGGTCTTTTCCTTTGCCGGAGGCTTTTTAATAGGCTGGCCTATTGGTGGAGCGATCGCAGGAGACAATCCAAACTGGACTCTGGCAGCGGTTGGCGCTGGTCTGGTTCTGGTGAGCATACCATTTGCTGTCCAAGCGAAGAACAAGTCGCACAAAGCCATAGACGAATTCAATGGTGAAACCATGCCACTTGCTAAAAATGCAGTGCATTATTCCCTGGACTTTAAGGCAGCTGCAATGAGTCTGACAGTACGTTTCTAGTTGTTTATGGGTTCTAATTTTCTAATACAGGTCTTAGCACCTGCCATACATTTTCGGCAACAATTTTCTGGCCCTCGGCGGTTGGATGAATGCCATCGGGGAGGTTGAGCTCAGGCTCTCCCCCTACCCCTTCCAGCAAAAATGGAATAAGTATAATGTCATGCTCCTCGGCCAGTTCAGGATAAATTTGCTGAAAATCTTTTGCATACTTCGCGCCCATATTAGGGGGAATTTGCATACCTGCTAATACTATAGTTGCTTCCGGAAAATCCTCTCTTACCTTGAGAATCATGCTTTCCAGGTTATCTCTAGTAGTCTGCAAGTCCAGGCCTCGCAGGCCATCATTACCGCCGAGTTCCAAAACGAAAACATCAGGTGCATTCTTTAAAACCCAGTCCAGCCGGTTGAGTCCGCTTGCAGTAGTCTCTCCGCTCAGACCGGCATTGACGACCTGATAGGGTAAATCTAAACTATCAATTCTCTCCTGAATGCGCACCGGAAAACTTTCATCTTCTTCCAAACCATAGCCCGCAGTTAAACTATTTCCAAAAAATACGATCAGTTTCCTCTCCTGTTCCAGATCAGCGACTTGATGGGCGCTTTGGGAAACTGAACTGCCGTTATTATCCAAAGTATTTTGCTTTTCAGACGCAGTATTACAAGACGTAAATGCCGTAAAACTGATGACCAGTAATAAGCAGGAGTTGAAGTACACTATTTTATTCATTGTATTATCCACTGTAAGTTTTGATAGCTAAAAGAACCAGAGAGTTAATGTTTATGTTCACACATACGTATAATCGCAAGGAATTACCATTTATACAAAATCGTTGGATTTTAATCAATAAAAGCAAGTCCTTTACCTATAGTTCATCCAATGGTTTAGGTGCATTCAGGCATCATAAACTATTAACACTCTTCAACAGTATTTATTTCAATATGTCAGCAATACTCCAAGTTCAGGACATTAATAAAACGTACCCCTCCGGCGATAAAACCATTTCGGTACTTAACAATATTTCATTTTCCCTTGACGCTGGCGATACCTTTGCCATCGTTGGCCCGTCGGGCAGCGGCAAAACAACGCTGCTGGGACTGTGTGCCGGGCTGGACAATTCCAGCAGCGGCAGTATTTCCTTGTGCGGGAAAGAGATGTTTTCCTTAAATGAGGACGAAAGAGCCATATTACGGAACCAACATACCGGTTTTGTTTTCCAGAACTTCCAACTTTTGTCTACTCTTACCGCATTAGAAAATGTAATGATACCCCTGGAGCTTCAGGGACGTACCGATGCAAGAAGCATCGCCAAATCATTACTTAAAAAAGTGGGGCTTGAAAAAAGGCAAAAACACTATCCGGCACAACTTTCCGGAGGAGAACAGCAGCGCGTTTCGATTGCCAGAGCATTTTCTAACCAGCCAAGCATTTTGTTTGCAGATGAACCTACCGGAAATCTGGACCATGAAACCGGTCAAAAT
>JBGSXH010000484.1:0-4978 GCA_041751515.1 Cyclobacteriaceae bacterium
TGCGCAATTGAGGTAGGAATTAACCCGTAAAATAACGCTCCATGTTGCACCAGATCGTAAAATTTATTGGCCCTGGCAAGTCTGGATCTATCCTCTATGGTGAACCCTTCCTCCACTAATTCCAGCTGACCATTATCAAAATAATTAATAGTACCCATGACCAGGCTATAATCTGCATTCTCTTCTAAAAATTGCACATAGCCAGGTAGCACTTCGGGTTCCAGCGTATCATCATCCGCGAGCCACATAAAGTACTTACCCGTAGCGTTCATCATCACATACTCAAAATTAGGCCATGGCCCTCTGTTTTTCTCCTGGCGATAATATTTAATACGAGGGTTACCTGCTACTAATTCTTTAGCAATTTCTTCAGTATTATCAGTAGAACAATTGTCTGAGATTACGATTTCATAATTCTCATAATTCTGCTTTAGCACCGACTCAATAGAGCGTACTAGACCTTTGGGCCGGTTATAGGTAGGAATACCTATCGTAACTAAGGGTTGTTTTTCTGATTTCATGATCAATATATTAGTCTAAAAAATTATTTGGTAGCTTGGCTAATTTGTTCTAATACCTTTTGTGCAGCTTTTTCACCACTTTTAAAAGAGTCATCTGTCCACAAATAGCCCCATTCTCCATATCTGCCACAGTATCCCACACCAATATCATCAAGGTATCCATGAATTACCTCCAGCGCGGGGCCTCTGTCATGGTCATAAATAATTTGTGCATACGGAGTAAACTGCGCATTCTGATGCGTAATTTTATCGCCATCTTTTATTATACCACTTTTCTTAAGTCCTTCTATCACCGGTGCAATGCAATCCTCTACGCTTCTGTCCAGTGGTTTATATTTCTCCGAGAAGTAGCATTCTGCCTGAATACTGCCCTGCCCTTCCGGTGCCACATGTTTACTAAACATATGCGGGAAACTAAGTCGGGTAAAGAAAATATCATCATCATAATAGTAGGAGACATGCACGTCGGAAAGGTCGGCCCTGTCTATACCAATATTTACCAGCACGCATTGTGTAGCTGATAGCTTTTGTGTAGCAGCCACGACTTCTGCAGGAACGTCCTTAATCAGCGGTATCATTGCGGGCAGCGGAATAGAAGAAATTAACCCTTCATAAGCATGTACTTTACCATCTTCGAAAGTGATAGTTTTCTCCTGAGGGTCAATCTCTGTCACTTTATGATTGAGCTGGTAGTCTGTTAGCTTATAAAACTTATTCAAATAAGATTCAAAGCCACCATGGGTAGGATATCTAAAGTTACTAATATAATGTACATCAGCGGTTTCGGGTGAAACGGCACCATGGAACACCTCTTTCAAGTCCGGGCGGTAAAGCCTAGGCCCGAGCCAGTCGGTCGTCATATTGGCAGCATCGGTTGTGTGGTATTTCCTGGTATACTGCATTGGAAAAGTATCAGCGAATTTCTTCCCGAAGCTGGCATAAAGCCAATCTTCATAGTTTTTGATCTCACCATGATCGGCAAACTGCGCTTTCACGAATTCGTCCAAAATATCGACTACCAGATCAGATGGCAATCCGTGTAAATTCACCTGCGCTGGATGCTTTATCCAGTGACCTTTCCAATAATTATTAAATTTTGCTTCAAAACTTTCGTATTCCAGTCCCACACTTTCAGCAAATAGCTTTTGAATACGCTCATCTTTGGTAAACGAAATGTGTGGACCATCGTCAAAGATAAAGCCAGTATCAAACTTAAAAGAGGCGGTATGTCCTCCTGGGTAAGGGTTTTTATCAAACATGGCATTGGGAACTCCCTCCTGATGAAGATGGTAAGCTGCTCCAAAACCAGACATTCCTGCTCCTATGATAGTTATTTGCTTCATAATGTAGTTTTTCTAATCATCCAATACAGATTTAATTACTTTTTATATCTGTATTATAATGTAAAAATAAATATATATCACTATAAATCAGACCATTGAAGGTCTTTTTCACTCACTTTAAAATTTCCTTCCGGCCACGCTGCTATTAGCTTAGGGTCATTGTATCTCACACCACCTTCGGCTTCAGGAAAGTAATCGTTATCTGACAAGTAAAATGCCTGGGTATCAGGAACTAAGGTTAAATAACCGGTTGCAAAGCCTCTGGGCACCAGCACTGTCTTTTCAGGAGCATCAAGCATTGTTGCGGCATATATGCCATAGGTATCCGAATTTTTCCTCACGTCTATACATGCAAATAGCGCCTTACCTTTCAATACTCTGAAGACTTTACTTTCTGCAAATTCATCCTGCTGATAATGTAAACCGCGGATGGTAAACGCATCTTTGGTATCAACAATATTGATTTGCCGAATGTCAAACTCCTCAAAGGGCCCCGTTTTATTGAAGCCTTTCAAAAAACCTCCTCGTTCATCAACAAAAGCTTTTTGGTTGATGAGCAGTACTTCTTTTATTGCCTGATGCGGTTTTACTTCCCAAATCATACTTTATTGCTTTGTAGATGATGCAGCCAGAATTTGCTTCAATTTAATGTCATTACCCCAAAATGCCATAGGCTCATGTTGAGGGTAAGGATAATAACCTAAATTCAGGCTAAGATTACTATTTTCTGCCGCTATTCTTTGTTCTACTATACTTCTTACCGAGACAGGCTTACCACTGCAGGCATTGACAATACCTGTGAATTCCTTTTGACCGACTATTTGAGCGACATAAGCGGCCAATTCTTGCACGGAAAGGTAATCTCTCAATTGTTCACCACCCGACATGTTGAAAGCGTCATCGCCATTGGCGATCGCTGTTTCCAGTTGCCCAAATAGAGAGCGCGCTGGTTGTCCTGTTCCCTGTATATAAAAAAGCCTGATCCACTGAAAAACAGCTTCATGTTCTGCAACCAAAAAAGTAAGCATTGTCCTCAGGTTATCTTTTGCACAACTATATGGGCTATTTGGCACTGTATTGAGCGATTCTTCCAGACAGCCGTCCTGCTTGCCATACTCAAAGCAAGTACCTGTTACAGCTACGTGCTTCAGTCCGCCTTGCAGCAAACTTTTAATTAAATGATAGCTTCCCCACATGTATTTGTCAAAATGGATAAGCGATTTGTAATTATTCAAATCGCCCCAAGCGAGGTGCAATAACGCATCCGGTGCACCAAAAAGATCAAAGGCATCGTCGACGTTTTCGAACGGATCTACCTCAACAAACTTTACCTGGCTGAACCAGGATTTTTCCTTCGCTTTCTCTTCAGAACGACCGTTCGCAATGACCTGATGTCCCTGCTTTAATAAATATTCAACAACATGGCTACCCACAAAACCTGTGGCACCCGTAACGAGTATCTTCATTTTAGGAAGTTCTTATACCTTCAAAATTTTCATTAATCAGTGGATACATCTGGTCCTTTTCCGATGTTACGGTTGGTGCTAAAGGCCATTGGATTTGTAATGCGGGGTCATTGTACCTCACTCCTCCCTCGCTGGATTTATCGTAAAATGCCGTGTGGTGGTAAAGCATATGACAGTCGTCAGTAAGTGTCTGAAAACCATGCGCAAAACCTTCCGGTACGTAGAGCATAAGCATATTTTCAGCACTCAATTCTACCATAATGTGCTGCAGGAAGGTGGGGCTACCTTTTCGCAGATCAACAATTACATCTACCAATGCACCATGGATGCAGCGAACGAGTTTATTTTCTGCACTAGGAAAATGCTGAAAGTGCATTCCTCTTAGTGTGCCTTTATCTTTACTAAAGGAATGATTGATTTGTACCAGTTCTTTGGTATGCCCTATTTGAGCAAATTCATTCTTGCAGTACGTCCTGCCAAAAAAACCTCTTTCATCTCTAAAAGGTGTAACTTCAACTATATAAGCATCCTTGAGGGACGTTTCACGAAAGTTCATACTTCTTGGTATTATACCCAGGGAAGATGCTTTTCTCTGGCGTTGTTAACAAATTGTTGAATCTGAGATCCGGTAATTATCTCATCATTTTTATAGTAAGCTTTATACCATGCCGCAGTGGCTTTCATCGTTTGGTGAATATCCCAAACGGGGTGCCAGCCGAGTTCGGCTTTAGCTCTAGCGCAATCCAGTTTCAAAAGCGTAGCTTCGTGATAGGCTTGAGGCGATTTTTCCGGAAAATTAGCGCTTACTTCGTTCCATTCTTCCTGAAAATAAGTCAATACCTTTCGTACTGACACCGTGCTTTCAGTTTCGGGACCAATATTCCATGCTTGTGCTACATGCTGTTTGCCTTGCAGTAGTAGCTGACCGATATATAGATAAGCAGCAAGTGGGTCCAGCACATGTTGCCAGGGCCTTACGGCTTCAGGATTTCTAATATCCACAGGATTTCCCGCTATGCTTGCCTTGACGATATCTGGAATAAGTCTGTTAGCAGCCCAATCTCCTCCCCCAACCACATTCCCTGCTCTTACGTTGGCCAGTAATATGTTCTCTGTTTCATTTTGCTGCTGATAAAAAGATTTATCGAAAGCAGCACTCATAATTTCAACGCAGGCTTTTGAAGCACTATAGGGGTCTCTGCCCCCTACCCGATCTGTTTCGCGATATGGCCAGTGCCATTCCTGATTGTCATACACCTTATCAGTAGTGATATTAATAACAGCCCTGACACTTGAGGTCTTCTTAGCCGCTTCCAGCACATGCAAAGTGCCCATGACATTTGTACCAAACGTCAATATAGGATCTTCATAGGCGTCTATGACCAAGGCCTGTGCGGCCAGGTGAAAGACTACATCCGGAGAAAAGGACTGCATACATTCGAGTACCGCCTCATAGTTTCGGATGTCGCCCAGCGTTTGCTCGGGAGCTTTTAATAACTGAATATGTGAAGGGGAAGTATTTGCAGGCAGAGCAAAGCCCTTAACCTCCGCGCCCAGCATCTTAAGCCACTCGCTCAACCAGGAACCTTTGAAGCCAGTATGCCCGGTTAGTAGTACTTTTTTACCTTTATATTCACTATCGAAAAGT